>JAICIT010000074.1 GCA_025960445.1 Bradyrhizobium sp.
CCGTGGGCCAATTCCACGAGGTGCTCGGGTCCGCTCATGAACGCATCATGGATGGTGTCGCGCACCAGCACGCCGCCCATCGGGGCCGCGCCGTTGGTGATGCCTTTGGCAAAGGTGAGCATGTCCGGCAGCACGCCGTATCGTTCGGCGGCAAACGCAAAACCGAGCCTGCCGTAACCAGTGATGACCTCATCGAAGATCAGGAGAATGCCATGCTTCTGAGTGATTTCGCGCAGTCTCTTAAGGTAACCTTTCGGCGCCGGCAGCACGCCGGTGGATCCCGCCATTGGTTCCACAATCACCGCGGCGATGGTGGAGGCGCCGTGCAAATTGACCAGCCGCTCCAACTCATCGGCGAAATGGATGCCATATTCCGGTTCACCTTTGGTGAACGCCTGCCGCTCGCGATCGTAGGTGTGGGGGAGATGGTCGACGCCCGCCAGCAGCGTGCCGAACATTTTGCGATTGTTGACGATGCCACCGACCGAAGTGCCGCCGAATCCGACGCCGTGATAGCCGCGCTCGCGACCGATCAACCGGCTTCTGGTCCCCTGGCCCTGGGTCTGGTGATAGGCGAGCGCGATCTTGAGTGCGGTGTCGGCGGCCTCCGATCCGGAATTGCAGAAGAATACGTGGTCGAGGCCAGCGGGCGCGAGGTCGGCGATGCGGCTGGCGAGTTCGAACGCCTGCGGAATCCCGAATTGGAACGGCGGCGCGTAATCCAGGGTCTCGGCCTGCTTGGCGATGGCCGCCGCAATTTGCGTCCGACCATGGCCGGCATTGGTGCACCACATGCCGGAGGCAGCATCGATGATCCTGCGGCCGTCGACCGTAAAATAATGCATGTCCTTGGCGCCGGCGAGCAGCCGCGGCGCCTTTTTGAACGCCCGGTTGGCGGTGAACGGCATCCAGTGTGCCGCAAGATCGTTGGGCACGTTGACGGCGGCGCGGCGTGGGCTCTTGTCCAGCATGAGAGGCCTCTTCATTCGCGAATGTGATCGTTATGGCGCAAGCTACCAGCTTCACCGCGGAACGGGAACGCTACGACGGGCTATATTTCGGCTAATCCGGCCGCTTCACGAAGGTTTGCGGTTCACGGCGTTCATAAATCGCGGGCGGCGATCCAGAACACTTCACCTTCGGAATCTTCCGTATCCAGCCACAGCATCGGCGTTTTCGGGAATTCAGCTTCGAGCGCCGCTCGGCATCGCCCGACCTCGCACAAGAGGCCGCCGTGTGCGGCGAGGTGCCGTCCGGCCTCGTTCAAAATGCGCCGGATGATGTCGATCCCGTCGGCGCCGCCGTCGAAGGCGAGCCTGGGCTCGGCGCGACATTCGCGCGGCAGTCCGGCCATGCCTTTTTGATCGACATAGGGAGGGTTGGAAATGATCAGGTCATACCGCGCGTCTCCGATCGGCTTGAAGAGGTCGCCGCGATGCAACGTCACCCGATCTTCAAGCCCATAATCGGCGATGTTGCGGGCGGCGACATCGAGCGCGTCCCTGGAAATATCGACCGCATCGATCCGGGCGTTGGGAAATCTGCGGCTCGCGAGAATTGCGAGACATCCCGACCCGGTGCAGACGTCGAGCACGCTTTCGACCGCGTCGGGATCCTCGATCAGTGAGGTGCCGTGGTCGTCGTCGCCGGCGAAGTGCGAATCCAGCAACTCGCCGATAAACGACCGTGGCACGATCACGCGTTCGTCGACGTAGAACGGCAGGCCGCGCATATAGACCTTGTTCACCAGATAAGCGGCGGGTTTTCGGGTGCTGACGCGGCGCGCGATCACCTCAAGGATCGGCTTGGCCTCGCGCTTGGTGACCCGCGCGGCCGCGAACGCCTCGAATTGGTCGGGATGCAGGTGCAGCGTTTCACAGATCAGGAACGCCGCTTCCGCGACCGGATCGGTGGTGCCGTGGGCGAACACCAGTCCGGCCTCGACGAATCGACTGACGGCATAGCGGACGAAATCGAGCATCGTCACGAGTTCGCCGGCCGGCACTTTCGGGAATTTCGCAGCGCGGCCGCGCTTCATCGGCCTGGCCCCCGTTGCCCTCACGACTTGGTCCAGCGCGCGACCGCGGCGTCGTCATGGGTGCGCGCATCGACCCAGGCCGTTCCCGCCGCGCTCTCCTCGCGCTTCCAGAATGGGGCATTGGCCTTTAGATAATCCATCAGGAACTCCGCAGCCGCAAACGCCGCCTGCCGGTGCTGCGAGGCGGTCAACACCAGCACGATGTTCTCGCCGGGGTTGAGGCGACCGACACGGTGAATGATGCTCACGCCGCTCAGCGGCCAGCGTGACATCGCGCTCTCGACATGGCGCGCGATTTCGGCTTCCGCCATGCCCGGATAATGCTCGAGCGTCAGCGCCGCGATGTCCTCGCCATTCTCGTTGCCACGGCAAATGCCGGAGAAACTTACGACGGCGCCGATGTCGGTACGGCCGTTTGTCAGCGCGGCGATTTCACGCGCGATGTCGAAATCGGCTTGCTGGATGCGGATGGTCGGCTTCGCGGTCATGCGATCGACTTAGCCGCCGGTCATCGGGGGAAAAAAGGCAATTTCACGCGCCCCGGCAATCACGGCGTCCTGCTTGACGTGGGCCTGGTCGATCGCGGCGCGGATGATCCGCGGCTTCTCGAAAGCGTGGGCATAGGTTTCGCCACGCCGCGCCAGCCATGTCATCAAATCACCAACGGTGCGCACGTTTGCCGGTGGCTCGACTGTTTCCTCCGATTTGCCGATCCGTTCACGCACCCAGGCAAAATATTTGACTTTCATCCCTCATCCTCCTCGATGAGGTGGTGGATGCCGGCGTGCAGATAGTCCCAGCCCGTGTAGATCGTCACGATTGCCGAGATCCAGAGCAGCAACAGGCCGGTCTGGGTCACAACCGGGATGATCTGGTCGCCGGCCTCGCCCGCCAGCAAAAACCCAATCGCCACCAATTGCACAGTGGTTTTCCATTTGGCGAGTTTGGTGACGGGCACGCTGACCCGCAGGGCCGCCAGATATTCCCGCAATCCCGAGACAAGGATTTCACGGCACAGGATCACAATCGCGGCCCATAGCGTCCAGCCATGAATGATCCCGTCGGCGGCCAGCATCAAGAGGCAGGACGCGACCAGGAGCTTGTCCGCGATTGGATCCAGCATGCGGCCGAACGCCGAATGCTGATCCCAAATCCGTGCATAGTAGCCATCGAGAAAATCGGTCACGCCGGCGGCGATGAACACGGCCAGCGCCACCCAGCGCAGCCACAGCGGGCCGTCCATGATCGCTTGCGCGTAAATGCAACCGACCACCACCGGAATGGCCGCAATTCGCGCGTAGGTCAGGATATTCGGCAAGGACAGCGAGTTCCTCGCCGCAGCCTTTGTCGTCGCGATGTTCATCCGCCTTACCAATACCGCCGAAGCTTCAAGGTCAACCGTCACGCGGACGGCATTTTGCTGCAGAGAGCACCCATCGAGCCGATCCGGCCTGGCCCGAGCGCAGGACTGGATCATGATTCGATCAGGTTGAATCAAATCACGATCTCATCCCTTTGTTCGAGCATGCTCTTTTCGAAAAACGGTTCCAGCTTTTCTGGATCGAACTCTAGCGCGGCTGCGCGTGGAAAAATTCGAAGATTTTGCGGGCGCTTTCGGCGCTGACACCCGGAACCTTGCCTAGATCGGCCACCGAGGCTCGCTCGATCTCCTTAAGCGTTCCAAAGTGGTGGAGCAAAGCCCGCTTTCGTGCAGGGCCAATGCCTGGGATCTCCTGCAGGCCGGCCTCGCGAATGTCTTTTTTGCGCAGTTTGCGGTGCGAGCCGATCACGAACCGATGCGCCTCGTCGCGCAGCCGCTGGATGAAGTAGAGCACGGGATCGCGCGGCTCGAGCTTGAGCGCTTCCTTGCCCGGCATGAACAAGGTTTCGCGGCCCGCGTCGCGGTCCGGCCCCTTGGCTACGGCCAGCAACGAGACCTGCGTCAGTCCCAGAGCTTCGAAGATCTCCTTGACCGCGTTTAGTTGCCCGCGACCGCCATCGATGATGACGAGATCGGGCCATTGCGGGAACGACTCGTCGTCGGATTTTGCTTTGCCGGCATCGCCCTCCGGAGCCGGCGACACTAAGCGCTTGAACCGTCGCTGCAGAACCTCCCTCATCATTGCGTAATCGTCACCGGGCGTCAGACCTTCGGACTTGATGTTGAACTTGCGATACTGGTTTTTGATGAAGCCGTCGGGACCCGCCACGATCATCGCACCGACGGCGTTGGTGCCTTGAATGTGGCTGTTATCGTAGACCTCGATCCGCTTGGGCGGATGCGGCAGGCCCAATGTGGTGACCAGCGACTGCAACAGGCGACCTTGAGTCGCGGTATCGGCGAGCTTGCGTCCCAGCGCCTCGCGCGCGTTGGTGAGCGCGTGCGCGATAAGTTCCTTTTTCTCGCCGCGCCGCGGAGTGGTGACTTCCACTTTGAACCCGGCCTTGATCGAGAGGGCGTCCGCCAGCAGTTCGGCTTCTTCCAGGTGATGAGAAAGCAGGATCAGTTTTGGCGGCGGCTTGTCATCGTAAAACTGCGCAAGGAAGGAGGCCAGCACCTCTTCCGGCGTATAGGATTTCTCCGCGCGCGGAAAATAGGCGCGGTTACCCCAGTTCTGTCCGGTGCGAAAGAAGAACACCTCGACACACGAATAGCCGCCCTCCTGATGAATCGCGAATACGTCAGCTTCCTCGACGGTGCGGGGATTGATGCCCTGCTGCGACTGAATGGCTGACAGCGCCGCGAGCCGGTCGCGGTACAGCGCTGCGGTTTCGAATTCGAGTTCGGCCGAAGCTTTTTCCATTTCCGCCGCCAGCTCCTGCTTGACCAGGCGGCTGCGCCCGGACAGGAAGTCCTTGGCCTCGCGGACCAGCTCGGTATAGCCGGAAAAATCGATCTCACTGGTGCAGGGTCCGGAACAGCGGCGAATTTGATAGAGCAGGCAGGGCCGGGTGCGACTCTCAAAGAACGAATCTGTGCACGAGCGCACCAGAAACGCGCGCTGCAGCGCCGTGATGGTCCGGTTGACCGCGCCGGCCGAAGCGAAAGGCCCGAAATACTGTCCGGGCCGTGTTTGCGCGCCGCGGTGCTTGAGTATCTGAGGCGCCCAGTGATCTCCGGTAATCAGAATGTAGGGAAACGACTTGTCGTCGCGCAATTGAACGTTGAAGCGCGGCCGCAACTGTTTGATCAGGTTGGCCTCGAGTAGCAGCGCCTCGGTCTCGGTCGGCGTCGATACGATCTCCACGGTCACGGTTGCCGCGATCATCCGCAGAATCCGCGCCGGCTGAATCGCGTTCGCCCTCGCATACGACGCAAGCCGTTTGCGGACATTTTTCGCCTTGCCGACATAGAGCACGTCGTGCGCCGCATTCAGCATGCGATAGACGCCCGGTGAAGTAGGCGCGAGGCGCATCGCCTGCTCGATCGCGGCGTGGCCGACGGCGAGGGGACCTTCCGCTACCGCCTCATGAGGCTCTTCCGAAGGCTCCGGCAGCCGAGCCTCGTCCTCATCTTCGGCGGTGACCGTCGCGGGATCGATGTCATCCGCGGCCAACTCCTGCGACGGCATGTCCGGTTCGGAACCTTGCTGCGGCAGCTTTGGCTTCGGCGCTTCTGAATTGTCGGCGGAATCGTGATCCATGGCTCAAACTTATGCGCCGGCATCGGCCATCACCAGAGTTGCGGCTCGGTGCGAGAGCGGCGAGCGGCGGGTTCGTGGTAACGGCTTATTAAGAATGCCGAACAGGCGCTAACGGGTCTTAACAACCCTTTAACTTAAAACTCTCGATAAATCTTACCGGTAAAAAGCCGAATTACTAACCATGCCGCCCGCATGGCGCGGTGCATTCGTGCGCATGAACCAGCCGGCGCGTTGGGAGAGTTCAATGAGCAGAGTCGTTTTGCGCCTGGTGGCGTTGGCCGCCGCGGTTTGGACGATGTCGGCGCAGGCGGCCGATTTTTCTTATGGATCGCCTGGTCGTTACAACGCCCCTGTAACGATGAACAGGAATCAGTGGTTTGGTCCCGATAGCTGGGCCGGGCCCTACCTCGGCGGCAACCTCGGTTATGCCTGGGGCTCAGTCGACAACAATCCGACCAAGCCTTCGGGCTTTGTTGCCGGCGCGCAGGCTGGCTACAACTTCCGACAGGATCAGTGGGTGTTCGGCGTCGAAGGCGACATCCAGGCCACCGGCGCCGATGATACGTTTGCGCCGTGGAAATTCTCCAACCCGTGGTTCGGTACGCTTCGCGGCCGCGCCGGCTATCTGCTGAGTAATGTCATCTTGTTTTACGGGACCGGCGGTCTGGCGTTCGGCGATTTGCGTGGCGAGACGTTCGGTCTGTCTGAATCACACACGACAGCGGGATGGACCGCGGGTCTCGGTGCCGAATACGCTTTCGCCCCGCATTGGAGCGCCAAGCTCGAATACCTGTATGTCGATCTCGCGAACAGCCCCTTCAGCATCACCGGCGTCTCGAACGGATACCGTTTCGGAACCGTGCGCTTCGGCGTAAACTATCATTTCTGGTAGCAGCAAAATTTCCCGCGATATCGCGGCGCTTGCGTTCACACGAACTCGTCTGAACACGACGTCATCGGATGCGTCAGGTATCAGCTACGACGAAACCAACAGGTTGACCGCCTTAGGGCCTTTGCCCTTCTTGTCCGGTTCGACCTCGAAGGTGATGCGCTGTCCTTCGCTCAGGTCTTTCAATCCCGCCCGCTCTACCGCGGTGATGTGAACGAACACATCACGCCCGCCGTCATCCGGCTTGATGAAGCCATAGCCACGTTCTCCATTGAAGAACTTGACCGTACCACTCATGGCCATCGGGAAACTCCTCCCGCATTGCTCCGCCGACCGGGCATTCGCTGTCGGAAAGCTTGGCCACCTCTGCGGATTTGGCTTGGTGCCGATCCGTCTTCAAGACATATTGTTCGAGGCCTTAGTCAGTCCGCCGCTTCCAGTCGCGGAAGCGGGACGCAAGCCGATCAATAAAGCCAAGCATAATACGGATTCCGGTAAATTGCCTACGGTCCAAATCGGAGTTTTCGCTGCGTTTACCCGCCGGACGATTTGACCATAGCTGCTCGGCCGCGCATGTACCTTTCCACGGCTCAGCTTAAGGCTTGGGCGCCTCAAGCCTGAACCGTCCGGCGCCGCCTTGGCCGAGTGGTTTTTGCAGTTCGGGAAGGATCGCTTTCAGTTCGCCCGCAAGCGTCCACGGTGGATTGACCATCAGAAGGCCGGCCGATGTCAGCGCAGTTCCAAGGTCTTGGGGTGCGACGCTGAACTCAAGGCGCAGGCATTTTCCAGGTGAGGGGCCGGCGGTTACGGCGTCAGCGACACGGCGGGCGAGGCCGTCGGTAGCGCGCCGGCTTTTCACCGGGTACCAGAGCAGATAGCTGCCGGTTGGCCACCTCGAGAACGCTTGCGCGAACCCGTCAGCCAGGCGTTCGAACTCGTCCTTTTGCTCGTAGGGCGGGTCGATCAGGACCAAGCCGCGACGCTCGTTCGGCGGAACGAAGGCCGGCAACGCCAGCCAGCCGTCGACGTCGACCACGCGCGCCTGGGTGTCGCGATGCAGGGCCTCGACGAGCCGCTTGCGCGCTTTCGACTCGACTTCGCACGCGGTCAGGCGATCCTGCGGCCGCAGCAGCGCCCGGGCGATCAGCGGTGATCCCGGATACACCTTGAGTTCTGGCTCGGGATTAAACGCCCTCACGATGTCGAGATAGGGCTCGATCAGCGTCGCGGTTTCCGCCGAAAACCTTGCCTGTCTCAGCCGGGCGATGCCTGTGAGCCACTCGCCGCCACGGCGCGCTTCCTCGGAGGTGAGATCATACAGCCCGGCGCCGGCATGGGTGTCGATGAAGCGAAACGGCGACGCCTTCTCGTGCAAATAGCTGAGAATACGCACCAGCACGATGTGCTTGATGACGTCGGCGAAACCGCCGGCGTGGAAGGCGTGACGGTAGTTCATGCCGCAGGGGTTACGACATCAGACGATGAAAGTAACCCATGTTGGCCATCGCCGCCAACAACTAGCCGCCGCGCATGGGCGGCATCACGACCTCGTCACGACGGCACGCGCGACGGTCGATTTCCTCGCAGCCACGAAACTGAAGATCCTTGCTCATGCAGATGCGCACTTCGCTCAGCCGCCTGCTGCTGCAGGTCACGGCGATTGCGGAAGCGCTCAATCCCGGATTGACCTTGATGAAAGCGTCCTCGATCTCGGACGGCGAGACGGTCTTCTCCTCGCACAATTCGAGATATTCGGGCGGAATTTTCACCATCGCGCGCGCCTTGCGGATAGTTTCGAAATAGGCTCGCGCGCCGAGCCCCGAGCAGGTGCCGTGCTTGTCCCACTCGTTGAAAATCAGCCCGGGCGCGGGCATCAGGTCCAGCATTGACGTCATGATGTTGCGATCAAGGCGCGGGGCCGGGCGCTGGCAGTAA
>JAICIT010000075.1 GCA_025960445.1 Bradyrhizobium sp.
CGCCGCTCATTCCTCTACCTCGATTTCCGCCGCCCTCGGCATGGCCGTGGCGCGTGACCTCTCGGGCGGCAAGAACAATGTTATCGCCGTAATTGGCGACGGCGCCATGTCGGCCGGGATGGCCTACGAGGCCATGAACAATGCCGGCGCGATGAATTCGCGGCTGATCGTCATTCTCAATGACAATGACATGTCGATCGCGCCGCCGGTGGGCGCGATGTCCGCCTATCTGTCGCGGTTATATTCAGGCAAGACCTACCGCTCGCTGCGCGAAGCCGCCAAACAGCTCGGAAAGCACCTTCCGAAGGTGATCGCCGATCGCGCCGAACGCGCCGAGGAATATTCGCGCGGCTTCATGGTGGGCGGCGGTACGCTGTTCGAGGAACTCGGGTTCTATTATGTCGGACCGATCGACGGCCATAATCTCGATCACCTGCTGCCGGTCCTGAAGAACGTCCGCGACATGGAGACCGGACCGATCCTGGTCCATGTCGTCACCCAAAAGGGCAAGGGTTACGGACCGGCCGAGGCTTCGGCCGACAAGTATCACGCGGTCGTCAAGTTCGACGTCGCGACCGGCGCGCAGGCCAAAGCCAAGCCCAACGCGCCCGCTTATCAGAACGTGTTCGGCCAAAGCCTGGTCAAGGAAGCCGAGAAGGACGAGAAGATTATCGGCATCACCGCCGCCATGCCTTCGGGCACCGGGATCGACATTTTCGCCAAGGCTTTTCCGAAGCGCACTTTTGACGTTGGAATCGCCGAACAGCACGCGGTGACGTTTGCCGCCGGCCTTGCGACCGAAGGCTTCAAGCCGTTCTGCGCGATCTATTCGACCTTCCTGCAGCGCGGCTATGATCAGGTGGTGCACGACGTCGCGATCCAGAGCCTCCCGGTGCGTTTCGCGATCGACCGCGCCGGGCTGGTCGGCGCCGATGGCGCGACCCACGCCGGGTCGTTCGACAACGCTTACCTGGGCTGTCTGCCGAATTTCGTGATTATGGCGGCATCGGACGAGTCTGAACTGGTGCACATGGTCGCCACACAGGTCTCGATCAACAATCGTCCCAGCGCGGTCCGTTACCCCCGCGGTGAAGGCCGCGGTGTCGAGATGCCCGAATTCGGCGTTCCGCTCGAAATCGGAAAGGGCCGGATCATCCGCCAAGGCACCAAGATCGCGTTGCTTTCGTTCGGGACGCGCCTCGCCGAATCCGAGAAGGCGGCGGACGAACTCGCCGCGCATGGACTTTCCACGACCATCGCGGACGCCCGTTTCATGAAGCCGCTGGATGTTGAGCTGGTGCTGAAACTCGCGCGCGAGCATGAGATCCTGCTCACGATCGAGGAAGGCGCGATCGGCGGCTTCGGCTCCCACGTCATGCAGACGCTGGCGGAGCATGGTATGCTGGACGGCGGCTTGCGGATGCGCTCGATGATCCTGCCCGACGTGTTCCTCGACCACGACAGCCCGAACGCGATGTACGCCCGCGCAGGCCTCGACGCCAAGGGCATCGTCGCCAAGGTGTTCGAGGTCCTCGGCAAGGACTTCAAAAAGGACTTCAAGATCGAAACGGTCAAGCTGGCCTGATTTTAAGGGGCGGCCGCCGTCGAAGGCATTATGGCCCCTGCCCGCAAGCGCGCTGACATTTTGCTGGTCGAGCGCGGCCTGTTCGAGAGCCGCGCGCGGGCGCAGGCTGCCATCGAGGCGGGCCTGGTCATGGCCAACGGCAAGCCGGTCGCAAAGCCCTCCGAGACCATCGCGCTTGACGCCGAGCTGCAGGCGCAGCCCGCGCATCCCTTTGTTTCGCGAGGCGGGGTCAAACTGGCCGGCGCGCTGGAGCAATACCCGATCGACATTGAGGGGCATGTTTGCCTCGACGTCGGCGCATCCACCGGCGGATTTACCGAGGTTCTGCTCGCCAATGGCGCCAATCTCGTGTTCTCAATCGATGTCGGCCGTGAGCAATTGCATCCTTCGCTGCGCGGCCATCCGAAAGTGGTTTCCATGGAGGAGACCGATATACGCGACTTCGAAGGCAAGCGGCTGCCGATGCGCCCCGACGTGGTCGTCATCGATGTCAGCTTCATTTCACTGAAGGCCGTGCTTCCGGTGGCGCTGTCGCTGGCCGCAGCGCCGATGCACTTGCTGGCGCTGATAAAGCCGCAATTCGAGGCGGCGAGAAAGCATTCCAAACGCGGCATCATCCGCGACGCCTCGGTGCAGCAGCTAGTCTGCGAAGACATCACCGGATTTGCGGCATCGCTGGGATGCACCGACATCAAGGTGTTCCCGTCATCGATAGCGGGCGGTGACGGCAACATCGAGTTCTTCATCGGCGCGCGCCGTGGTTGAACGTGTCGAGATCGACCATGTCGGCCATTTCGGCGACGGCGTCGCGCATGCGGGCGGGCATAGCATCTATGTACCCTATACTCTCGCCGCCGAAACCGTCGAGGTTGCGCCGGTGCCGGGCCATCCCGACCGGCGGCGCTTGCTGGCGGTCGAGCGCGCCAATCCCGAGCGCATAACACCATTCTGCCAGCATTTCGGGGTGTGCGGCGGTTGCGCGATCCAGCACTGGGAATTCGGGCGTTACCAGGCCTGGAAGCGCAATCTGGTGATCGAGACGATGGCGCAGGCGAAGCTCGACTGCGACGTTGATCCGTTGATCGACGCTCACGGCCTCGGGCGGCGTCGAATGACGCTGCACGCCCGAACCGGCACGCACGATGTGCTCAAGGTCGGTTTCACTGCTGCAGGTTCGCACGACATCGTTCCGGTCGATCGATGCCCTATTCTCGATCCCGGCTTGGACGGCGCGCTCAATGCGGCTTGGGCGATCGCCGAGCCGCTGATCCCCACGGCAAAGCCGCTGGATATCCAGATCACCGCGACCAGCAACGGCCTCGACGTCGACGTGCGCGGATCAGGTCCCCTGGCGCCGGCCGTGATTTCGACGCTCTCGCGAGTCGCGGAGCAGCATCGGCTCGCGCGCCTGACCCGCCATGGCGAACTGGTACTGATGCGGACGCCGCCGACGATCGCGATCGGGCCGGCCGAGGTGACGTTGCCGCCTGGGTCGTTCCTGCAGGCCACCGCCGCCGGCGAGGAAGTGCTGGCGGGATTGGTGATGGAGCACTGCAAGCGCGCCAAACATATCGCCGATCTATTTTGCGGCGTCGGACCCTTCGCGCTCAGGCTGGCGGTGCGCTCGCGCGTGTCGGCGTTCGACAGCGATGCGGGCGGGGTCGCCGCGCTGCAGAAGGCAGCGATGGCGACGTCCGGATTAAAGCCCGTCAAAGCCGAGGTCCGCGACCTGTTCCGGCGTCCGCTGATGGCGCAGGAATTGCGCGATTATGATGCGATCGTGTTCGATCCACCGCGTCAGGGTGCGCAGGCGCAAGTACGCCAGCTTGCGGCCAGCAACGTGCCGGTGATCGTTGCGGTGTCCTGTAACGCCGCGACGTTCGCGCGAGACGCCCGCATCCTGGTCGATGGCGGCTACGAGCTCGCGCGTGTAACGCCGGTCGATCAGTTCCGGCACACCCCGCATGTTGAGCTGGTGGCGGGGTTTAGACGGAAACGTTGAACCTCCATCGCACCGCCGTGACATACAGATGCAAGCACGAGCGTGGCGTCCGGCAGCCTCTGCCACCGCCGAGAAAAACAAGCCGCCTCGTCGAAGAAGCTGCCATCCAGCGGAGGCCATCGTGGACGTCGATCCGGACAGACTCAGCGCGTTTATGGGAAAAATGCTGAACGAAGTGGGCGCGGCAATGAACGCCTCGCTCATGCTGATTGGTGACAAGCTCGGCCTTTACAAGACACTGGCGGCGAAAGGCCCGCTCAGTTCGGGCGAACTTGCCGAGGCGACGCAAACCAGCGAGCGTTACGTCCGCGAGTGGCTCTCCGCGCAAGCTGCATCAGGGTATGTCGAATACCACCCAGCTTCCGGAAAGTTCTCGATGCAGCCCGAGCAGATACTGGCGTTAGCCGATGAGGACAGCCCCTATTTCATGGGAGCGGTCGGCAACCTGGTCGCGGCAACATTCCTCGACGAACCGAAAATCTTTGATGCATTCAAGACCGGCAAGGGCGTTGGCTGGAACCGGCGCAGCGAATGCCTGTTCTGCGGCACCGCGCGTTTTTTTCGGACCGGCTACAAGCATCTTCTGGTGCAGGAATGGCTGCCTGCTCTCGATGGCGTCATCGAAAAACTGGAGCGCGGCTGCAAGGTCGCCGACATCGGCTGCGGTCATGGGGTTTCCACGCTATTGATGGCGGAGGCATTTCCGAACTCGCGCTTCTACGGCTTTGACTATCATTCCGGCTCAATCGAAGCCGCGCGTCTGCACGCAGATCATGCCGGACTTGGAGAGCGCCTGCGCTTTGACGTGCACTCTGCCAAAACCTATCCTGCCGCGGACTATGACCTGATCTGTTTTTTCGACTGCCTGCACGATATGGGTGATCCCGTCGGCGCGATGAAACATGCGCGCGAGAGCATGGCCCCGGACGGCACGATCATGCTGGTTGAGCCGTTTGCTCACGATCGCCTTGAGGACAATCTCAATCCGGTTGGACGAATTTTCTACGCGGCGTCAACGGTCGTTTGCACGCCCGCTTCGCTCGATCAGGAGGTCGGAATGGCGCTCGGCGCGCAGGCAGGCGAGGCGCGGCTTCGCGAA
Source organism: Bradyrhizobium sp. (assembly GCA_025960445.1). GTDB lineage: Bacteria > Pseudomonadota > Alphaproteobacteria > Rhizobiales > Xanthobacteraceae > Bradyrhizobium. The sequence goes on from JAICIT010000075.1 coordinate 4,687, forward strand.
GTTGCCAGCAAAGGCGGGTTGAAACGCTTCCGCCGCGCGGCCGAGACTCCGTTCAACCTGATCCTGGAGGCGCGGACCTAAGCTGCAACGATTTACCGTCCCCAGCGGTCCTGCCAAATCTTCTCGCCGATCAGGCAGGAGACGCGCGGCTCTTTCGCCGCCACCGGGACGACGCGGTGTTCGGGTGTGCGGCCGGCGACTTCGAGCAGCAGCTTGGCCCGGATTGCCTCCTTGAACTTCTCGCGGTCCTTGATGGTGACCACGAAAGATCCCGGCCCGCCGATCACACAGTCCTCGTAATACAAATCGAGGTTTTCGATATCCATGGTCGAATAGGACGGCTCCTTCACCATGATCGGCAAGCCGTTGATGATAATTCCCTTCTCCAGCGCGGCATCACGTGCGCCAGTCACGGGCGCGCCATTGTTATTTGGCCCGTCGCCGGAGATATCGATGACGCGCCGCAGCCCATGATAAGGATTCTCCTCAAACAGCGGCATCGCGAAATAGATCGCACCCGAGATCGAGGTGCGGGACGCCCGCCGGATCGGCGTCTTCATGATTTCATTGGCGACGGCATCCGCCGTTTCCGGCCCATCGATCAAGCGCCACGGAATAATGATCTTCTGATCGCTGGATGCGGCCCATTCGAAATAGGTCACCGCAATCTTGCCGTTTGGCAGGCTCTTCAGCGCTTGCAGAAATTCCTTTGATACGATCGCCTGGGCGTAGCCCTCGCGCTGGATCGCCAATTCGTCCATGTCCATCGAATAGGAGACGTCGACTGCGAGGATCAGTTCGACATCGACGGCGGGCGCGGTTTGGTTATCCGCCGATCGCGGCGTCAGTTGCGCGGGAAATGGAGAGCTGGCGTTCGGCGCCGCGAAGCTGGCGACATCGCCGCCAAGCATGGCGCCCGCGAAAAGCACCGCACCGATCGAGACACACCAGCGCACAGCGGCCCTCCCATCGTCTGGCGCAATGGTGACACGCAAACCTCAAGTGGAAAAGCGGGAACATCGCATCGCCTCACACATTCCAGTCATGTGAACCGGCCATGGTTGTGCATTTACGGTCGACCGGCTGAGACCCCCCGGTTCCACCGGCGTCAATGAGGATGTAATCTGGTTAGCCAATTCTCGGTAAGCTCTGGAGGTGCCGCCGGAATGATCGACGCCGTCACCAAGCCGAAGACAAAGGTCAAGACAAAAACCGAACGGCCGCGCCTGCACAAGGTCATTCTCGTTAACGACGACTACACGCCTCGCGAATTCGTCGTCACCGTCCTGAAGGCCGAATTCCGCATGACTGAGGATCAGGCCCACAAGGTCATGATTACAGCGCACCGGCGCGGCGTGTGCGTGGTTGCCGTGTTCACAAAGGACGTGGCCGAAACCAAGGCGACCCGCGCTACCGATGCCGGACGCGCCAAGGGCTACCCGCTGCTGTTCACCACCGAGCCGGAGGAGTGACGGCGGCTGCCGCGCTTATTCCGCAAGCTCCTCGCGCAATCCAAATACTCTCTGCGCTCTGGAGAAGCCCGCGATCGGAAACTCGCCTAGATCCATCCAGTCATTAATGCATATGCCGGCGAATCCCGCCGATGCGACGACCGTGCGCTTGAGGCGCCCGGCGATTTTTTCGAGCCGGGCTGCGAGATTAACCGCCGGGCCGATGCAGGTGAAGTCGAGTCGGCTACTGCCGCCGATATTGCCGAACAAAATGTCTCCGATATGAAGCGCCACACCGAAACGAAACCGCTCGACCGCCTCTCCGCTCGGGTAGTGCATGGCATCGACGTTAGCCCGGGCTTGACGTGCGGCCTCCAGCACGCGTCCGCAAACTTCTCCGATATTGCTCTTGTCTTTGGCGATCGGGAAAACCGCGAGCAGGCCGTCGCCCATGAACTTCAGGATTTCGCCGCCGTGCTTGCGGATCACCGGCACCTGGCAATCGAAATATTGATTGAGAACGTCCACGACGATCTCGGGCGGCAATCGGTCCGACAGCGCAGTGAAGCCGCGCAGGTCCGAGAGCCAGATCGCGACCTGCATGGTCTCGGCATGCCCGCGGCGAATCTGGCCGGCAAGAATTCGCTCCCCGGCGCGGTTGCCGACATAGGTATCGAGCAACGTGGCCGCCGTGCGACGGAGCGCAAAGATCTCACCAAGGCGGGCAAAGGGAACCAGGATCGTGCGCAACGCATCGAGATGGCCGTCGGTGAATCCGTCGGGATGCCTCGTGGACCAGCTCGTTGCATGAACCGAACCATCGGTGAAGCGAAGCGGTATCGCGATGTAATCGGTGACGCCTTCGGCGCGCATATCATCAAAGAACGGGAAGCGCTTGCTTTCCGGATCGTCCAGGCGATACCTGACTTCGTGTCCGCTGGCATAGAGGATCGCAAGCGGATTGCGGGTGAACTCCGGGGATTCCGGGAGATCGAAGCTGGCGGTGTTGACGACGACTTCGGCTCCGTCCCGCCAGATGAAGCTGCGGCCGAATACGTCAGGATGCAGCGTCTGGACGAATGCGCCCGCACGCCACAGCGGCACGCCGGCCGCCAAAAGACGCTCGCAAGTCTCTTTCATCAGTGCAACCGGCGTTGGCGCCGACCCCGCGCCGTCGATCAGCCAATCGATGATTTTTTGCAATTCCGGTGCATTCATGACGCTCGCATTTGCAGCGCAAGTTCCGGAAACGTCAAGACGAAGCAAGTTGTCGATTGCGTTGAAGCCAACCTGCAGAGCCAGCCGGCCTCCCCGATCGAAGCGCGCTACTTGCCCACCTGCCCGCGATGCCTGAGGAAATGATCGGCGAGCACGCAGGCCATCATGGCTTCGCCGACCGGCACCGCGCGGATGCCTACACAGGGATCGTGGCGGCCTTTGGTGGTGATGTCGGTGTCGGCGCCGCCGCGGTTTACCGTGCGGCGCGGTGACAGGATCGAGGATGTCGGTTTCACCGCAAATCGCGCCACCACTGGCTGGCCGGTGGAGATGCCGCCCAAGATGCCACCGGCATGATTGGACATGAAGCTGACGCCCTGATTGCCCATCCGCATCTCGTCGGCATTTTCCTCGCCGGATAATTCGGCTGCACCGAAACCGGCGCCGATCTCGACTCCCTTGACCGCATTGATGCTCATCAGCGCGGCCGCCAAATCCCCATCAAGCTTGCCATAGATCGGCGCGCCAAGTCCCGGCGGCACGCCTTCCGCGACGATCTCGATCACCGCGCCGATCGACGATCCTTTTTTCCGGATGCCATCGAGATAGTCTTCAAAGAACGCGGCCTTGGTCTTGTCGGGGCAAAAAAACGGATTGCGCGGGATCTCGTCCCAATCCCATTTTTCGCGATCGATCTTGTGCGGTCCCATCTGCACCAGCGCGCCACGAACGCTCATCCCGGGCAAAATCTTGCGGGCGATGGCGCCCGCGGCAACCCGCATGGCAGTCTCGCGTGCGGAGGAGCGTCCTCCACCTCGATAATCGCGCAGCCCGTATTTGGCCTCATAAGTGAAATCGGCGTGGCCCGGACGAAACTTGTCCTTGATATCGGAATAGTCCTTTGAGCGCTGATCGGTATTCTGGATCAACAGCGCGATCGGCGTGCCGGTCGTCACTTGCGCGCCGGTGTCGGGATGCGCCATCACGCCGGACAGAATCTTTACGGTGTCGGATTCCTGACGCTGCGTGGTGAAGCGTGACTGCCCGGGGCGGCGGCGATCGAGATCGCGTTGGATGTCCTCTTCGGTGAGCGGCAAGAGCGGCGGGCAGCCATCGACCACGCAGCCGATCGC
>JAICIT010000076.1 GCA_025960445.1 Bradyrhizobium sp.
ACGCGGCGCGCAAAGATCAGGCTGCTGTCACCGGCGCAGCTGACCTGCGCGAGGCGTATCAACGTGTCCTTGCCGGCGCCGCTCGGGCCGACCACCAGGATGAGCCGGCCCGGTCCGATCGCGCCGGGATCCACACGTGATATGGCCGAAATCTCGTGCACGGGCGGGTTCGCGCGATCAACAACCGCGGCAAATATTATTGATCTTTACGTCCAGCCGGGCATTTTCCGCAGCCAACGTGTCGCCAAGCTGCGCCGGCTCCGCTGAGGAAACAGGCGACGTGGCGGCAGCCTTTCCTCTGGGCAATGGCGGCATCGCTTTGTCGTAGCAAGCGAGCCGATTACTTGCTTTTGCGATCGATTGACATTCGCTGGTTTGAGCCATCGCGGGACTACACATCACGCAAAGTGCGGCCAACACCCCAGTAAGTTTCATGACTATCTCCTCCAATATCAAACGAAGTTATAGTACGCAGGGGCTTCCCGATAGCCATGCGCCTGTCTTTGCCTGTTAGCTCCGACAGGGCGCAATAACGAGTACCCTGCCCCGATGCCATGTCCCGCGAATTTGCCGATCACAGCCAGCGATGACGCCGCTTTGCGGACGTCGCTCCGGGTCTTGCTGGCATTGGTTACCATGCTCGGGCTGGCAATTCCGCAGCGCGCGACCACTGCCGAGACCAGATATCCGGGCAAGGCCGTGCGCATCATTTTGCCGTTCGCGGCTGGCGGTGTTGCCGACATCACGGCGCGCGTTATCGCCGAAAGACTTGGCGCCAAGCTTGGGAGCCGCTTCTATATCGAAAACCAGCCCGGCGCCGGAGGCATTGCCGCGGCTCGAACTGTTATCTCCTCTCCGCCCGATGGGCATACGTTGGCGCTGCTGTCGAATGGGACCGCGGTCAGCGTGTCCTTGTTCAAGAGCTTGCCTTACGATCCGCTGCGGGATTTCGTGCCGATTTCCAGTCTGGGCTTTTTTGATTTCATATTCGCAACCAACTCCGACTCGGAATTCAAAACGCTTGCCGATTTCATCGCTGCCGCGAAAGCGAAACCGGGCGCGCTCAACGTCGGAACGATCAATGTCGGAAGCACGCAAAATCTCTCGGCGGAGCTGTTCAAGACCGCAGCGGGGATCGATTTCACGATTGTGCCCTATCGTGCGAGCCCCGAACTTCTGGTGTCCACCATGCAGGGCAATCTCGCTCTGATGATCGACAGTTACTCGTCGATGAAGGGCAATCTCATCGACAACAAGATCCGGGCGCTTGCCTCCTCTGGCGCGGTTCGCTCCGAAGCTACGCCGGCTATTCCCACCTTGCGCGAGAGTGGCGTTGCCGATTACGACGTCGTCTCCTGGAACGCATTATTCGCTCCGAAGGGCACGCCGCCGGAGGTGATAAGCACGCTTAATCGCACCTTGCGCGAAATACTCGCCGAGCCGGACGTGAAAAAACAGCTTCTCGAACTCGGGATCGAAGCCAAGGCAAGCACCCCCGAGGAGATTTCCGCGCGGCTGAAATCCGACATCGACAAATGGCGCGCAGTGATCGAGCGGGCCGCCATCCCCAAGCAATAAAGAGCGCCGCCGTAACGGCAATTCCGCGCTAGTGGAGTGGATTTGACATTCGCTACCCACCTGGCCGCGGGCTCACGAAGCGAATGTCAAATCCCAAACTCCACTAGAAACCTATATTTGCTAGTGGTCCTTGATTCTAACATTCGCAAAGACGCTCGCTGAAACGGGATGCGAATGTTAGAATCAGACCACTAGGGTTTCGGTCGCTTTTTGAGGCGCGCGCGCTTCGGCAACCGTTCAGGCCATTGCACGATGTGATCTTCGAGATCGGCGTCGGGAATCTCGTCCTCCGTTCCCTGCACGCGTCCGCGTACGGAAACGCCTGCTTCATGCACCGTATCAGGACTGCCCGATATGAGCGGATGCCACCAGTACAGATCCCGGCCTTCCGCGACCAGTCTGTAGCCGCAACTCGGCGGAAGCCAGTTAAGGCTGCGGACGTTTTCGGGCGTTAGCCGGACGCAATCCGGAACCTGATCGGACCTGTTCGCATAATCCTTGCAAGCGCATAGCCCGGCGTCCAAAAGCTTGCAGGAAACGTGAGTGAAAAAGATCTTCCCGGTGTCCTCATCTTCGAGCTTTTCGAGGCAGCACCGAGCGCAGCCGTCGCACAGGCTTTCCCATTCGAGATTGGACATTTCCTCCAAACTCTTGATTTTCCAAAAAGATCCCTCTTGACCCGAGGGCGGCTTGGGTCGGGCTGTCATGGGTCCTGATGTTTCCGGCAGCACTGGGTTAAAGCTGAGGCTGCAACAGCCACGGCACAAGCGGGTTGCCAGATCGTGGATGATGTCGGCGGATGGCGTTATCCCTGCCGATCAAAATCGCTAGCACGACCATTGGTTTATAGGCCCCGCTCGGCTAGATAAAGGAGTGAGTCCCCAGAGCGCAAGAGCGCCTTGGGTTTGCCGCAACATTCCCGCAAGACGTCTTGGCGTGCCCGGTGGGTGCTTGAGCGCCTTCTAACCGATCAAGGGTCCTGGTACCGCCGATTTGAAGGGCCTGCAGCAGAAGCAGCAAGTTCGACAGGAACTTCGAATTCAAATCGGCACTAGAATCTGCGATTTATACGACTGCTCTCTGTTTGCCGAAGTTCGCACAGAGGGCGTCGAAATACGTTAAAGAACTTCGGAACGGGCACTCGTGCGTCAGATCGTGCCAGCGGAATGGAAGAGGAAAATCCGGCACTGGATGCTGGATTTCGACGCGCGCATCGACTCCACAATATTCGCTGCGGGCAAAGGCGCCCGCGAGTTGTTTGAACGATATTCGACGTTCATGGACCGCTTCTATGTCGGTCGCTGGAAACGTTGGGTCTTCATTGAACCGTTCTCGGAAGCCGCCACCATCGGCCTTGGCGGCATGGTCCTGATGCTGGCGCTGGCGCTACCGGCATTTCGCGAGACCGCCGACGATGACTGGCTGAAAAAATCCGATCTCGCGGTCACTTTCCTCGATCGCTACGGCAATCCGATCGGCAGCCGCGGCATCAAACACAATGATTCGATTCCGTTGGAGGACTTCCCGGACAATCTGATAAAGGCGACGCTCGCGACCGAGGATCGTCGATTCTATGATCATTTCGGCATCGACGTGGCCGGCACGTTCCGCGCGCTTCTGACGAATGCCCAAGCCGGTGGCGTGCGCCAGGGCGGGTCTTCGATCACCCAGCAGCTTGCGAAAAACCTGTTCCTGAATAACGAGCGCACCATCGAGCGCAAGGTCAAGGAAGCTTTCCTTGCGATCTGGCTGGAAACGCGGCTCACCAAGAACGAAATTCTGAAACTGTATCTGGACCGCGCCTACATGGGCGGCGGCACCTTCGGTGTCGACGGCGCGGCGCATTTTTATTTCAACAAATCGGCACGTGACGTCAATCTCGCCGAAGCCGCGATGCTTGCCGGCCTCTTCAAGGCCCCGACCAAATACGCGCCGCACATCAACCTGCCTGCCGCGCGTGCCCGCGCCAACGTTGTGCTCGATAACCTCGTTGATGCCGGCTTTATGACCGAGGGCCAGGTATTCGGTGCGCGGCGCAATCCCGCTACCGCCGTTGATCGCCGCGACGAGAATTCACCGAACTACTATCTCGACTGGGCATTCGATGAAATGCGGAAGCTGGTCGATACCTTCCCGAAATCCTATACCGAGCGCGTGTTCGTCGTCCGCACCGCAATCGACATGAATGTGCAGCGCGGGGCCGAAGAAGCCATTGAAAACCAGTTGCGCCAATTCGGCCGTGACTATCACGCGACGCAAGCCGCGACCGTGGTGGCCGATCTCGACGGCGGCGTTCGCGCCATGGTCGGCGGACGCGACTATGGCGCCAGTCAATTTAACCGGGCGACGGACGCCTACAGGCAGCCAGGCTCGTCATTCAAACCGTACGTCTACACCACCGCCCTGCTCAATGGTTTCAAACCGACGTCAATCGTGGTGGATGGTCCCGTATGCATCGGCAACTGGTGTCCACAGAATTACGGTCACTCCTATTCCGGAGCCGTGACATTGACCCAGGCGATCACCCGCTCGATCAATGTCGTGCCGGTGAAACTGTCGATTGCGATTGGCGGCAAGGGCGGCCCGAAGGCCGGCCGCGCCAAAATTGTGGAGGTCGCTCGTCGTTTCGGCATCAAGGCGCCCCTGCCGGACACGCCGTCGCTGCCGATCGGGGCCGACGAGGTGACTGTGCTGGAGCACGCGGTCGCTTATGCAACCTTCCCAAACAAGGGCAAAGCGGTGACACCGCATGCGGTTCTTGAAGTTCGCACCGGCGCCGGCGACCTGGTCTGGCGTTTCGATCGCGACGGCAAAAAACCGGTCCAGGCCATTCCGGCCTCCATTGCCGCCGATATGGCCGGAATGATGAGTCACGTGGTCAGCGAAGGCACCGCCCGCCGCGCAGCGCTCGACGGCATTCCGACCGCTGGCAAGACCGGCACCACTAACGCCTACCGAGACGCCTGGTTCGTTGGCTACACCGGCAACTTCACCTGCGCGGTCTGGTACGGCAATGATGACTATTCACCGACCAATCGCATGACCGGCGGTTCGTTGCCGGCCCAGACCTGGCACGACATCATGGTCGCGGCCCATCAAGGTATCGAGATCAAGGAACTGCCGGGCGTCGGCATGGGCACTAAATTGCCTGCGCCATCTGCCGCTGCCGCCATGGCAGCGAACGGCTCTGCCAAGCCTGCCGAAGTCAGGCCTGGACCGCCTCCGATTCTAACCAAACGCGGCGCAGATATTCTGGTGCAGGTCGAAAAGATGCTCGATGAAGCGGCCAAGACCGCGGGCGAACCGGCCAAGCCGGTCAAGCCTGTCTCATCCAGTTCCGCTCCTTATCCGGATGGTTTCGCGGCGGCAACATCCGACGACGCGGCCGGATCCGCGCAGCGCAAGAACTAAGTCGTGCGGCTGATATTTATCACTTTGCTCGCGCTGATCATCGCGACCGCCGTCGGTCTCGGGGCGACGTGGATGACCGCCACACATGGCACGGATGTCGGGACGCTGACGATCGGCGCCTGGACCGCTCGGCCCAAGACCGGAACCGCGGATGTCGATCCCTATTCTCGCGCCACCATTGCGCGTAGCGGCGAACTGCCGGTCGGCACCGGCGACGGCATCGCATTCTCCGCGACTACGGATGATCGCAAACGGCCGCTCGATGGACGGTGTGACGTCATCGTCAGTGGCCTCACGCCAGCAGCACGGTTCTGGACGCTCACGCTCTATGACGACAAAGGACATCTCGTTCCGAATTCGCTGCAGCGTTACGGCTTCACCAGCCAGGAAATCATCCGGGGGGCCGACGGCGCATTTGAAATACGTGTCGCATCTCGATCGCGCGCCGGAAATTGGCTACCTACCGGTGGGATCGAGCGTTATGCGCTAATGCTTCGGCTCTACGATACGCCGGTCGGCGTAGCGACGCGCACTCAGCGTGATGCGCCGATGCCCTCGATTGCGACGGTGGGGTGCCCGTGATCCGCCTGCTATTCACGATTGTGGCGGGAGTGCTGCTGGGCGGCATCGTCCACCTGGTCAGCGTGCTGGCGTTGCCGCGCATCGCGACACAGGATGCCTATTCGCGCCTCACTCCGATGACGAAATTGAATGCGGTGACGCCCCTGCCCCTGGCGGACCCGAACAACGCGCCGATGCCGTTCATGGATCCCGCCTTCGCAATGGCGATCTGCCGTTACGATCTTTCTAACGGCTCTATCAAGCTCAGCGTCCCCGTCAGTCAGGCCTACACTTCCGTTTCATTCTACACGCGAAATGAGGTCGCCTATTACGCCATCAATGATCGCTCCGCCGGCCGAAAAGTCATCGAACTCGATCTGATGACGGAGGCCCAGCATGCCGAGTTGCCGGAGGACGAAGATGTGACGGCGGCCGACCGGTTGATCATCGATTCCCCCACCGCAACGGGATTGATCGTCTTGAAGGCGCTGGCCCCGGAGCCAGGCCTGATGCCGCAGGCCCAGGCGTCGCTGGCCAACTCGAGCTGCAAGATTCAAACCGAAGGCCCAGCGAAGCAGGCGGAAGCCCCGCGAGCCAATCGCTGATTGATCAAAGCCTCGCCTGAATTCAGCCGCGCACACTGACTGCGGCGCCTATAACGGGCTGCGCCGCGACCGGAGGATTTGCCGTTTGCGCCGCGAGTTCGCCGATCAATCGATCGGCGTCCGCCGCGATTGTATCCGGCGCTTGCAGCACCAGCCGTTCCAGCGCCCAGCGATACGACGATATCCGCCGCTCGAGGCATTGCTGTACCCATTGCACGATCAGGCTGTTCTCCTGCATGCGGGCGACTGCGTCGGCATGCTCACGCGGCGACAATTGCGAGATATGCGCGAGACTGGCGTCTCGTTTGCGATCCAGATCGATCACGCGTACCGCGGCGGCAAAGAACGGCTCGAACCGCGTTATGTCGTCACGCACATCTTCGATGAGCTGCGCATACCGTGAAGAGTGCGAACGGTGCGGCTCGTCTATCAAGGTGCGGCCATACATAGTGCGATCGAATACCACCTGCTGCCGCCAGGGCGATGGCAGCGGCTTGTAGTCGCCGAACACGCTCTTCCAGGCAGGCCGCGAATGCGGCGGCTCGATCAGAGGATACGCCAGATCGCGCAGCAACCGCTCACTGTCGGTGAGCTGAAATTGGGAGGCGCGCAGACCGACGCTCGAAGTCGCCTCCCCGCCGATCCAGCGGTGCATATCATCGTTGAGAAAATCCTGGCGGGTCCGGCCGAGATCACCGCCGCTGCACCCGCCGAGCGCCGCCGTTGCCAAAACCAGTGAGAGAGCAATTGATGAGCGCCGCCCCGATCGGCTTCTCCAGATCGGAAAGCGCGTCTGGGGCATTTTGGATTCCTAGCGGCGCCGACGACGCCGACCCGGAGCCGTGCCCTCTTGCGGCCCGTTGCCGCCGCTGGTCTCGTCGTTGCCGCGTTCGATCCGAACCACCGGGAGTATCAGAACCGTTCCCAAGCCTTCCGGAGGCATGCCATTGAAGCCCAACACCGGCCGTCGCGACGCCGCATCCGCCGGAAAATGAATGATGGTGGCCATATCACGCTCATCTCTATGATCGTCGCGCTGTCACGATCCGGGGGCCCGCGACGTCCCACCAATAAAATCAGGACGTGGTTAACGGCTTCCTAACGTCCAGGATCTGAATGCGATTTGAGCTGGACGGAGATAAGTTGAACCACGGAGGTACAATCACCTTCAATTTGGCTCGCGCTGTTCACGGATTTTTTTCCTTAACGGGCTATTAAAGCAAGCGAAGTAGGTTCGTTCTGAGAATTACTCAGTCGCGTACCCCCGACATGACCACACCTCCATTGTTTCCTGGCTTCGATGGATTGATGACGCTCTCCCGCCGCGAGGGCGTTGATATCAGGCCGACCTTGCTGCGCGTCCTGACCGATTTGTATGTTCAGGCGAACGCCCACACGAGCGACGAAGAGCGGCAGTTTGTCGAGCTTACCTCGCGCCTGATCGACGCGGTCGACGACGCAACCCGCGCGGCCGTTCGCGCGCGTCTCGCCGTCTACCCGGGCACGCCGGCGGAAGTCCTGAAGAAGCTTGGGCTTAAATCCGCTGGCTCCGATCAGGACGTATCGCCCGCCCCCGAGATTCACCTGGCGACCTCCAGAGGTGAAACGGCTGCGGCGCCAGTCCGGCCGGAATTGCGAATGGCATCGACTTTGTCGATGCAGCCCAAGGACGCTGCGGAAATTACGACTATGTTTTCGCGCGCCAGCGCCAGCGAACGAGCCATGATCCTCCACAATCTGCAGGAGGCCCCCTTGCGCGCATCGGCGCGAATTCCCGCTGCGCGGGCCAAGCGCGCCATCGAGACGCTGGAAATGGCGGCGTTTGCCGCCGATCTGGAGAATTTCACGCTGGAGCTCGGCGACAGCTTGATATTGCCATGGCGGGTTGCCAGCGAGATCGTCAACGATCCCGGTGGTGAACCGCTGTCATGCGCAGCCAAGGCACTGAACATGCCGCTTCCTGTTTTTCAGCGGGTATTGCTGTTCCTTAGACCTGAATTCGGCTCCTCGGTGCAAACCGTGTATCGCTTGTCGCGGCTCTATGAGAGACTGAGTGAGCGGTCCGCTCTGGTCATGCTTGCGGCATGGCGTGGCGCGACCATGGCCAGTACCCGCGCCAAATTCCGCCCCGGTCTTTACGACGATGAGGGCGGTCGCGCGCGCTCGGGCATCGGACAGGCGCGGCCAACGACGGTGCAGCCCGGCTCCAGTATTGTCAAACGCACGGGCTCGGAAGGTTAGGCGCGCGCCAAATCGAGAAAGTGCCGCCCTGCCCGATCCTCGGTTTCGACGATCCAGGCGTCCGGATCGAACCGGATTTCCTTGGTGAGGC
>JAICIT010000077.1 GCA_025960445.1 Bradyrhizobium sp.
AAATCGATCGCGTAGCCCCATTCGTCGAAGGTGAGATCGGTCTTACGGACGAAATCATGCAGCGACCGCACCAGTTCTTCCATCAGGAACTTGACGCGCGCGCTTGGCGTCTCCTCAAAGCTACGCATGACGGCGGCGGTAAGCTCACTATCGCTAAATTGGGTCATTCCAACATCCCGCGTTACGTTTCGAGGCCGAGCCTACACCGGCGGCCACGCCAGCGTAAGCACATGGCGATTGGAACCAATCACAGTTTGAGCTATCAACACCAATCCAAAAAACTTCCGGAGATTGTGCCGATGTTAGCCCCTGCCCCCGCCTCGCCTGAATCCGCCGGCATGTCCAAGACCGGTTTCGATCGCATCGAAGCGCATCTCAAGCAAAAATATCTTGATTCCGGCCGATTTCCTGGGACCCAGATGCTGGTGTTTCGCCGTGGCAAGGTGGTCCACAGTGCCGTGCAGGGCTTCGCCGATGTCGAGCGCAAGGCGCCGATGAAGGATGACACGATCTTTCGTATCTATTCGATGACGAAGCCGCTGACTTCAGTGGCCTTCATGATGCTGGTGGAGGAAGGCCGCGTAGCCCTGGACGAGCCGGTCCACAAATACATTCCGGAATGGAAAAATCTCGGCGTGTTTCAGGCGGGCACCGCGTCGGCATTTTTGACCAAACCCCCGGCGCGACCAATGCTGATCGTCGACCTGCTGCGGCACACGTCGGGCCTGACCTACGGCTTTCAGCAGCGTTCGAACGTGGATGCCGCCTACCGCGAGATGAAGATCGGCGAGGTCGAGAAAAGGGGAACGCTGGAGTCGATGATCGAAGACCTTGCGAAGATTCCGCTGGAGTTCTCCCCTGGAGAAGCCTGGAATTATTCGGTCGCTACCGATGTGATCGGCTATCTCATAGGAAAGATCAGCGGCAAGCCGTTCGAGCAATTCCTGAAAGAACGAATTCTTGACCCGCTGGGTATGAACGACACCGGGTTCTTCGTGCCACCCGAAAAAGCCCATCGCTTCGCGGCCTGCTACTCGGCCGACCCGAAAGGCGGAATGACCTTTCACGCGGCGGATCGAAAAGGAACGCTGACGCTGCAGGATGACCCGACGAAAAGCTCGTTCCTGTCACCACCCTCGTTCATCTCGGGCGGTGGCGGGTTGTGCTCGACTGTCGCTGACTATCTCACCTTCTGCCGCGCGCTGCTCAATCGCGGCGAACTTGGCGGCGTCAGGCTGATCGGTCCGAAGACGCTGGCGCTGATGACTTCAAATCATCTGCCCGGCGGATGCGACCTTCCAGCAATGTCGCGCTCGCTGTTTAGCGAAGCGGCCTACAACGGCATCGGCTTCGGTCTCGGCTTCGCGGTCACCATGAATCCCGCGCTAACGCTGATACCGGGGAGCCCCGGCGAATATTCCTGGGGCGGCGCCGCTACCACCTCATTCTGGATTGATCCCGCGGAAGAACTGATCGCCATCTTCATGACGCAAGTGCTGCCTTCGAGCGCCTATCCGATCCGGCGTGAGCTGCGCACGATGGTCTACACGGCGATCACCGACAGCAATCTCTAAACGCGAAAAGCTGCAGTTAGCCGAACTTCTGCAGCGCCGGAAATGTCTCGAGTAACCAGATGCTCACCGAGGATATGCCGCCTGTCAAAAATACAATTCCGGTAATGACCATCAGCACTCCCATTGCGCGCTCCACGGTCGCGAGGTGGCGTTTCATCCGCGAGAACACGGTCGAAAACCGTTCAACCATGAAGGCCGCGACCAGGAAGGGAATGCCAAGTCCGAGGGAATAGATGGCCAGCAGCCAGGCACCCTTGCTTACGGTCGCCTCGGCGGCAGCGACCGACAAGATGGCCGCGAGAATCGGACCTATGCACGGCGTCCAGCCGAACGCGAATGCGAGGCCCATCAGATAAGCTCCCCACAAGCCCACCGGCTTCGGTATCGGCAAGCGCCCTTCCCGCATCAGCAACGATATGCGCGTTAGCCCGAGGAAGTGCAGGCCCATCACAATGATGATGACGCCCGCGACGATCGAAAGCTCGGCGGACCAGGCGCGCACCAACGCCCCGATCAGCGATGCGCTAGCGCCGAGTGCGACGAACACGGTCGAAAACCCGAGCACGAACATCACGGCCGATATCATCACCGCTCGCCTGGAAGACGATGCGGCGCCGTTATTGGCGACCTGTTCGATGGTCGCACCGGTTAGATAGATCAGGTAAGGAGGAACCAAGGGCAGGACGCAGGGCGACAGAAAGCTGACCAGCCCTGCAATCAGCGCCGCCGGGATCGAGACATCGTTGATCATGCGGACAACGGCATGGTTGAGAGTTCGGACCCTGATTTGGCCAAGCCCGGGCCACAGAAGGCGCCAGCTCGATCCAGCTTCATGGACCGAACAGGCGAGCTTGCGCAACAGAGCTGCCACGATGCGGAGGCGCTTGTCGACAATTCGTCAGGTATATCGTGGTCAAGAATGCGGCATCGTTGCACGTCTCGCCGTGCCCCATCCGTGATCGGGCGCGCCGGTCGCTATTTGACGACTTTCAGGACCGGACGCCAGCGCTGCCGAGGCAGCGGCGTTTCTTGAGCCGCTTCCTGTGACTGATCCCCAATGATGGCATCGCACAATGCCTTCAATTCCAGATCGGAAACTCGATTGAGCTTTATCCGGATTTCGAGAATCGCCAAAGCCAGCAGGTGCGCGGCCTCGGCGCTCGCGCACTCGACGAGACCCGTCCGGCATTCCTCGAGCACGGATAAAATCGACTGCAGTCGTTCTTCTGATTCAGCCACCGCGGTTCTTCCATAACCGAGCTTGCGGGTTACCCTGCGAAATGATCACGAACCTTTCGGTCATTGTCCAGCAGCGGATCGGTTTGGCACGATACGGCAGTTCCTGCATACAGCCGATCGGAGGATGGCATTTTGTTCTGCACGCGCCGTTGGCGACGCTTGCCCAATGTTCTCGTGCTCCAACCCGGCTGCGGCTTGCTGTCGCGGCGGCCGTGACCCGCAAGGCCCGCCGGAGCAAAATGATACCTTTGAAGCCTCATACTCCGCAACTCACTGGTGTTTTTAGCTTCCCAAAACCAGCGGCCCCCCTGGCGCTGCAGCCCGCAGGAGGTGTTGAAGCCTGCGCGAAAACAACGATTCATCGATCGAAGCGATTTCAAAGCTGTATATAAGAGTGAATCCCCGAACCATCTGTTTGGGAGCTTAATCGACTGAAAGACGGTGAAGCAGAATGAATAAATCAGCGGCAAAGAGGATGAAGCAGCGGAGTGCGGGCAAGCCCGATATTGAACTCGGAAAACGAATCCGGCTGCGGCGGGTGGAACAAAAGATTTCGCAGGCGGAACTCGGGGACAAGCTCGGCGTCAGCTTCCAGCAGGTTCAGAAATACGAGAAGGGCGTCAACCGCGTGGGCGCCGCGCGTCTTCAGCAAATCGCCACTGCGCTCGATGTGCCCGTCACATTCTTCTACGACGGTGACGGCAAGGCGCGTGAGGTCGAAAGTCTGCTGTTCCTCGACAGCGCGTTCAGCCTGAGATTGCTGCGGGCCTATAGCAAGATCAAGGACCAGACGGTTCAACGTCAGCTTGTGTCGTTGATGGAATCGATCGCCGCGAACGAGGACTAGGCCTCACTTCACTAGCTGATCGACAGCTTGGCCGATTCAAATCGTGCCGGGCTTTCGCTTGCGGCGCCACGGATGCGATCGATGAGCGCCAGTGCATCTGATGGTATGGTGTCGCCGCGCCATGCCACATGTTGGTCCGGTCGCGACAGTACTAGTCCAGTCTCATAAAAGCCCGCAGCAGAGGGGCGGCGCAAATCAAGAACCTGGAGAGGCAATCGCCTGCTGTGAGCCGCCGACTGGAGCGGAGCAACGTCGAGCTCAGGATCGAATCTCAGCAACGTGAACTCCGGTCCCATCGCATCGTAGAGCGAAGTACCATCCTCGAGCCATACATGTGGCGTGCGACAGCCCGGAACAGTCGATGGTATGTAACTGTCCATCGTGTATCCCGGATGTTTGGCGCCGTCATAGACGATGATCGGTGAGCGATCGTAGAAGCTTCCGAAATTGAGGCCAGCGCAGGCATATTGCTGGACGTTGATGTCGTAGGTGAGACGCCCGATTTCCCTTCGCGCAAGTTCGCCTCTGGATCCCGGTTCTTCGATTTCGGCGGGTATGGCGCCGCGTCGGCGAATTTCAGCCTCGGCATGCGACATCGCAAATCGCGAGACTTGGCTGGTAATAGGCCAGCGCTCCGCCTCATAGGCATCAAGAATGGAAGCTGGTGCCCAGCCATTGAGATGCGCGGCCATCAGCCAGGAAAGATTCATGGCGTCGGCAATTCCAGCATTCATGCCATAGCCAGCGTAGGGCACCCAGATATGCGCGGCATCGCCCGCGATAAATGCACAGCGATCGCGAAACCTGTCGGCAATCAGGCGCCGGCCGTACCAATCCTCCCGCGAGATAATATCGTATTGGAAATCCGGGCCGACGCCGAGGATCGTCCGGATGCACGCATCGCGGTCCACGGAATCGAAGTCCATCTCATCGGGCTTCAGGTAATTATGCACCAGCCATCGCTCGCTGCCATCGATGGCGTACACCATGCCGGCGCGCCGCGGGTTTATGGCGCCGGTACCCCATGCACGCTCGTGTCGTTGGAGATCGATGAGGCCGGGAGCGCGGATGAAAGTCGATTGCACGCGCTGTACGATGGCGTCTCCGGTCAGTTCGGCGCCAATGGCCTTGCGGACGATGGAGCGCGCCCCATCGCAACCGATGAGATAGCGGCGACTACAGCGCCTCACCTCGCCGGTTTCCAGATCGCGCAGGCCGACGCTCGCCGAGCCCTCCTCTACCACCACGTCTTCAACCGACGTCCGGTTGATAATGTGAATACGCGGATCGGCCGCGGCATGATCGAACAGGATTGGCTCGAGGAATATCTGGTTGATCCGATGCGGCGGCTCCGGAGTGGGCCAGTTGCCATCAGGGCCATCTTTGCTGGTGAAACGGTCGCGGCGGCAGGGAATTTGAATGCGGGCCAGCTCCTGGCCCGTAAAGCTGGTGCGATAGCTAATGTCATGTGGATAATCCGCCGGCAAACCGGCATTGCGCACTTTTTCTGCGAGCCCGAGCCGCCTGAAGATTTCCATGGTGCGCGCCGCCACGTGGTTGCATTTGGGGTCTGGAGGCGCGGCGCGCGCGCGCATCTCGACAACCGTGACGTTGATGCCTCGCCAAGCCAGGTCGATCGCGAGCGTCAGCCCTACCGGCCCCGCGCCGACAATCAGCACCTGGGAGTCGGTCATTTCAGCCATCCATCGCGCTCTGTGCTGAACCGCTCACGAGAATAGCTCTCACTCCAGCTCGGCACCGGACTTCCGTACGATTTCAGCCCAGCGGTCGACCTCGGCCTTGACGTAGCTTGCAAAGCTCGCCGGTGTCGATGGTGGCAGCGGCTCAAGCGCAAGCCTGACGAGCTTGTCACGCGTGGCCTGATCCGCGGCCAGCTTTTCAATCTGCGTAGCCAAACTATCGACGATTGCCGCGGGCATGCCGGCCGGACCGACCACGCCCTGCCATGCAACGAGCTCAAAGCCCCCTAGTCCGCTCTCCGCCAGTGTCGGAATATCGGGCGCGGCAGCCACGCGTTTCAGCGTGGTTACGCCAAGCACCCGCACCTTGCCTTCGCGGATTTGTGGCAAGGCCGGTTGAAGGTCCATCACCATGAACGGAATATGGCCTGCGATCACATCGAGCATTGCCGGTACGCTGCCGCGATAAGGCACATGACGGATCTCGATGCCCGCGGCGGTCTTCAGCATCTCCGCGCCGAGATGGTGCGGGCTTCCATTGCCAGCCGAGCCATATGCCAGACCCGGGTTCGATTTCGCATAGGCGATGAATTCAGGCAGCGTCGCCGCCGGAATCTGCGGATTGACGATCAGCGCGAACGGCACCGCTGCCAGAAGCGCAATCGGCGTGAAGTCCTTTACCGGATCGTACGGCAACTTCTTGTAGAGCGTTTTGTTGATGGCAAGCGTGGTCGAGGTTGCCATCAAGAGCGTGTAGCCATCAGGCTGAGCGCGCGCGACCTGTTCCGCCCCGATCGTGGTGGCCGCACCCGGCTTGTTCTCAACGACAACCGTCGCGCCAAGACCAGTCTGGAGCCGATCGGCGACAAGGCGTCCGAGCAGGTCGGTGGTGCCACCGGCCGGATAGGGAACGATCATCTTGATGGTCCGGCTGGGGTAGGCCGATTGGGCGTAAGCCCGGAGCGCGGCCAGCGAAGCCAGGCCACCACCAAGCCCGGCCATTGCGCCTCGACGTGTTAACAGCATGAATTCCCCTGGATATGCTTTTCGTTGGACAAAGTCCTTGCAAACCACATTAGCCGGTTCGGCGGCACGTCAAAGACCACCAAAGTCCCATCTGCCCTGCAGGGTTGCAACCGCCCCTATGGAAACCTAATCAGAGAACGAGTCCGCTCATGACCGAAAGTCGCTTTCGATGCTGAACACTCCCAAGGCCACCGACAAATCGTTCGCGGATGGCAAGATCCTGCAAAGCGTTTCTGAAGGGGTGGGCATCATCACCTTCAATAATCCCGAGAAGCGCAATGCCATGTCGCTGGATATGTGGGAAGGACTTGGCCAAGCGCTGATGGAATTGCGCGATGACCCCGATGTGCGCGTCGTGATTATCATGGGCGCGGGGCATAAAGCCTTCGTTTCCGGCGCAGATATCAGTCAGTTCGAAGAAACGCGCCACAACGCCGAGGCTTCCGAAGAATATTCCAGACGCAGCGCCGCGCAGCGCGCTTTGTTGGCCGATTATCCGAAGCCGACCATTGCTTGCATCCGCGGTTTTTGCCTCGGCGGCGGGATGCAAATTGCGATGCTGGCGGATATCCGTATAGCCGCCGAGAACAGCCAGTTCGGAATTCCTGCCGCCAGGCTCGGCATCGCCTATGGCTACGAAGGCCTGAAGCATCTGGTGTCGCTGGTCGGACCATCCTGGGCGCGGCTGCTGATGTATACGGGGATGCGGATCGGCTCTGCCGAGGCGATGCGGATCGGACTGGTTGATCGCGTGGTGCCAGATGCGGAGCTGTGGAGCGCGACACATGAAATCGCGCTGACCATTTCGGCCAACGCGCCGCTGGCGATTCAAGCGGCCAAGATCACGATCGCTCAGGTGTTAAAGGATCCCGACAAGCGTGATATGGACGCGATCAAGCGGATCGGCATCGCCTGCATGGACTCGGAGGATTTTCGCGAGGGACGGCGCGCGTTTATGGAAAAACGCAGACCACAGTTCAGGGGCCGATGATTTGGCCTCCGCGCACGGATGGGGCGTCGGCGCGTAAAGCCTGATTTGTTCAATTGATTCAACGGTGATTTGCCCCGTCCAGTCCCACCCGAAAAAACATTTCCCTAGCCTGCAGACCCAAATCAAATCCATAACCCGCGCCGTCCTGTTCCAAACGAGGGGCGTTGCGCAACGTCAGGGAACGTGGTCCGGGATGCGATGGACGCTAACGTGCTGGTGACGAACAGCACGAAGGCGGACGACGAAGTCGTGTGGTTCTGACGCCTCGACGCTGGCGTCAAGCTTGCTGGAGCATTTCCGCAGGCGACGGTGACAACAAAGCCCGATCACCGGGGAGATCACGTTATAAGTCGTAAAACCATTGCGCGGGGAATGCCGGATGATTCCGGTGAACCTGTGGTGACTACCTCGTGTGCTTTCTATTTTTTGCACGCGAGACTGCGGGTGCATCGCGCATCCGGCATTCCCTGCGCCCTCTGAATTTCAGATGCGCTTTACTCGATGCACAACTCGCGCGGATCACGCGGCGAGATCGCGGAGGCGCGGGTGTTTGCACCTCGCCCCGCTTGCGGGGAGAGGTCGAAGCCGGAAGGCTTCGGGTGAGGGGGACTCTCGGCGCGTCCGAATGCGTGAAATTCCCCCTCACCCCGACCCTCTCCCCGCAAGCGGGGCGAGGGAGAAGTGGAGCGGATGATCCCGGAGGTGTGGGCGAAATCGCACGGTGTCGTCACAACGAGGAGCTGGCGCGACGAAGCAATCCGCTCTTCATCTTGCTCCATCGCTTGCGCTAGCAATGACAGGTTCAAAATGCATCTTGCTGTTGGTAATTATTGTGACTCATTTCCCCGTAGCCCGGATGAGCGAAGCGATCATCCGGGACTTCCATCCGCAATCCAGGCACTTGGGGCGGCTACAGCGCCGAGAGCACCGCGTTGGCGATATCGGCAGTACCGTTGCGGCCACCGAACTCCATTGGCTTGATGCCATCGGCATACGCCTTATCCACGGCGCGTTCGATGCGCTCGCCGGCTTCGGCGGCGGCCTCCAGGCCGTGC
>JAICIT010000078.1 GCA_025960445.1 Bradyrhizobium sp.
GAGACGCGCAGCGATCCTACGAAGCCAACCTCAACATCATCAGCGCCACCCGCCGAATGATCCAACGCACGCTCGACATACTCAAGACCTGACCAGGAAAGCTTGAACCATGGCTTCACCCACAGTCGCTGCAAATGCCTACGCCAATCTTGCCCGCATTCTGGATACCGGCGGCGGCGCGGCCAAGGGGAGCGAGGCCGGCGGCCTTTCGTTCGGCGCGGTGCTCAAGGATGCGATCGGAAGCGTTCTGGATGCCGGCAGGAAATCTGACGCGCAGACCGTCGCGATGGCGGCGGGCAAGGCCAATGTGATGGACGTGGTGACAGCGGTGGCGGAGACTGACGTCGCGGTTTCGACGCTGGTGTCGGTGCGTGACCGGGTGATCCAGAGCTACGAAGACATCATGAAAATGCCGATCTGATGAGAGCGGCCTGCTAACCGCGTGTTGAGCAGTGGATATTGTGGCCGGATGACGAGGAAAGCGCCGCGCGCGTTCCTCAGTGTAATGGAAAGAGGATAGTCGAATGACCGGTGCTGAAACCCTCGACGTGGCGCGTGATGCGATCTGGACCATCGTCGTGGTGTCGTCGCCGCTGATGGTGGTGGGTCTTGTGGTCGGTGTCGTCGTGTCACTGTTCCAGGCGCTCACGCAGATCCAGGAGCAGACGCTGGTGTTCGTTCCGAAAATTTTGGCGATCTTCGTGACGCTCCTGCTTGCGCTCCCGTTCATGGCGGACTCGCTGCACGCCCACATGATGAGGCTGTCGTCGCGAATCATCGGCGGTTGATGCACACTGTCTGTGGTTCGATCGATATTTGCCGTTCGTCTGGGAGTATTGGCGGAAATGGTCGTGCGAATGGCAAATCCGCCGCGCGGTATGTGAGAAATGCGGGTCGATATTTCACTGCTCCCTGCGCTCGCCGCGACCTTCATGCTGGTGTTCGCCCGCATTGGCGCGATGGTCATGCTGTTGCCGGGATTGGGCGAGTCCAACATTCCGGTGCGCATCAAACTTGCCATCGCGGTCGTGCTGACGTTGATCATCTTGCCGCTGCATCGCGCCGCCTACCATGTCGACATGCACTCGCTGACCCCGTTGCTGGTGCTGATGGTGCATGAGATCATCATCGGTGTCGTGCTCGGCGCTACTGCGCGGGTGACGCTCGCCGCGCTTCAGGTCGCGGGCTCGGTGATCGCGCAGCAGATGGGTCTTGGATTTGTCACCGCTGTCGATCCGACCCAGGGCCAGCAAGGGTTGCTGATAGGAAACTTCCTTACCCTGCTCGGAATCACGCTGCTGTTCGCGACCGATACCCATCATCTTGTCATTGCGGCCCTGAACGACAGTTACGCGATCTTTTCGCCGGGCGAGATGATGCCGAGTGGCGATGTCGCGGCGCTCGCAACGCGGGCTTTCGCCGCTGCTTTCAGGATTGGCCTGCAGCTCTCGGCTCCATTCCTGGTGTTCGGGCTGGTCTTCAACATAGGCCTCGGCGTGCTGGCGCGATTGATGCCTCAGATGCAGGTCTATTTCGTCGGCGTGCCGCTCGCGATTATGGCCGGGTTCCTCATCTTTGCGGTCGTCATCGCCGCGTTGATGGGGACGTTCCTCGATTACTTCATTGGCGTCATGCACCAATTGATACCGCTTTAACGGGGAAGCCGAGACGATGGCTGACGAGAACGACGTATCCGACAAAACAGAAGACCCTACCCAGAAGCGGCTGGATGACGCCCATGAGCGGGGTGATGTCGTCAAAAGTCAGGAGATCAACACCTGGTTCGTGATTGCAGGCGGCACTCTGGTGCTCTCGACATTTTCCGGATCGATCGGCGGCGGCATCCTGTCGCCGCTGCGCAATCTGATCGCCAATGCCTGGATGATCCATACCGACGGGCCGAGTCTGCTGGCGCTGGCGCAATCGCTCGGATATGCGCTGATTGCCGCGATGGGAGTGCCATTTTTGATGCTCGCTCTGGCGGCCATCGCCGGCAATATGGTGCAGCATCGATTGGTGTGGTCTGGCGAATCGCTCAAGCCGAAGTTCAGCAAGATCTCGCCGGCTGCCGGTGCCAAGCGCATATTCGGCAAACAGGCGGCGGCGAATTTTGCCAAAGGCCTGTTCAAACTGTTGGCGCTCGGCGCGGTGATGACGGCGATCGTTTGGCCCGAACGTCACCGGCTGGAATCGATGGTGAGATTCGACCCGGCCGCGCTGTTAGGGCTCACGACCGGCATGACAGTGCATTTGATGGGCTCCGTCGTGGCTATGCTCGCCGTCGTCGCGATTGCGGATTACCTGTTTCAGTACCGTCAGTGGTTCGAGCGGCAGAAAATGTCGCTGCGGGAAATGAAGGAGGAGTTCAAGCAATCGGAAGGCGACCCGCACATCAAGGGACGGATCAGGCAGTTGCGGCAGGCGCGAATGAAGAAGCGCATGATGGCCGCCGTCCCGAAAGCGTCGGTGGTGATCACCAATCCGACCCACTATGCGGTGGCGCTGAGCTACGAGCGCGGCATGTCGGCTCCGATCTGTGTCGCCAAGGGCATTGACACGATCGCGCTCAAAATCAGGGAAGTCGCAGGCAAGCACGACATCCCGATCGTCGAAAACGTGCCATTGGCGAGGGCGCTGTATGCGACGGTGGACATCGACGACGAAATCCCGGTCGAGCACTATCACGCGGTGGCGGAAGTCATTGGTTACGTCATGGGTCTCAAGCGCGGCGTTTTCGCCCGCCGGGTGTAACCAGAGGAACCCCGGAGGGAAGCCGTCGGAACTGCCCACAACCAGCGAATTAGCGGCTGGACGGACTTGCGCTTGCGGGTCCGATTCAGGCACTCAGGAGCCAAGCGTTTCCAAGCGCGTCACCTCCACACCGACAGGTGCGTCCCCCGGATATGACCGCCGATCCTGATAAGCATCCCTCACGACAACCGGTGGCCGTTCACGAGCCGACCCGGCGCGGCGGGAGCATCGTACTTGTGCTGCTGGTGGCGGCCGGCATCGTCGCGACGGCGGTAGCGCTGATGACGCTCGGGCGCGCGCAGGCGCAGCCCTATATCCTTGGGCTGCTCGCGCTGCTGTCGATGGTCGGGCTGTTCAGCCTGTTCGCTTTCGCCGCCGGCATCATCCGCTTCGCCGATCGCGCGGCCGACGATCCGGTTCGGGGCAGCATCGCCGACCATGCCTATGACGGCCTCGCGGTCACCGATCCCAAGGGACACGTTATTTATTCCAACGCGGCCTATCTTGCGCTCACGGGAGCGGCGAGTGCGCTTGAGGCGCGGCCGGTTGAGCGGGTGTTCATCGGCAATCCGGATGTCTCGGAGGCGGTATTCCGTTTGCTCAAGGCGGCGCGGGAAGGCAAGCGGCAGCAGGAAGAGGTTCGGATTGCCGGTCAGGAGGGCGCGCATGGTCGGTGGCTGCGGATGCGAGTCCGGCCGCTCGGCGAGGGCAAGCGCGAATCCAAATACGCGGTCTGGTCGCTGGCGGACATCACGCGGGACCGCGAGCGTCAGGAGGATGTCTTTCAGGAGCTGCAGCATGCGATCGAATATCTCGATCATGCGCCTTGCGGCTTCTTCTCGGTCAATCCGGCCGGCGAGATTGTCTATATCAACGCGACGCTCGCGAACTGGCTCGACTACGACCTTGCCGAGATCGGGTCCGGCGGACTGAAGGTGGGCGATATCGTCTCCGGTGACGGTGGGGCGCTATTGACCTCGATCGTGCCGGCACCCGGTGAAGTGAAAACCGAGGTGTTCGATATCGACCTCAGGATGCGCGGCGGCAAGACCATGCCGGTGCGCCTCTATCACAAACTTGCGTTCGGCGCCGATGGCGCGCCGGGGGCCTCGCGCACGCTGGTGATTAGCCGTGCCCGCGATGAGCGGGCAGATCCGCAGCGCGCGGCTGAAGTCCGCTTCATGCGGTTTTTCGATCATACCCCGATGGCGATCGCGACGGTTGATCGAGGCGGCGCGGTCGTGCGCGCCAACGCCCGCTATGCCAAGCTGGCGCAAGGCCTCAGCTCCGATGGCGCGGCCGGCAAATCGATCTTCGGCGCCGTCAGTGAGCGGGATCGCAAGCTGCTGATCGCGGCCATCAACCAGGCAGCGGAAGGGCAGGGCGATATTCCGCCGGTCGAGGTTTTGCTCGCAGGCGCCAGGGAGCGGTGGGGGCAGTTCTTCGTCACCGCGGTTGAGGAAGACGAGCGCGAAACTGAAGCGGCGATCGTCTACATGCTTGACACCACCGAGCGGCGCGCTCTGGAGAACCAGATCAACCAGTCGCAGAAGATGGACATGGTCGGCCAGCTCGCCGGCGGCATCGCGCACGATTTTAACAACGTCTTATCGGCCATCATGATGGCCAACGACTTCCTCCTGAACGCGCACAAGCCGACCGACCCGTCGTTCCAGGACATCATGCAGATCAAGCAGAACGCTACCCGCGCGGCGACGCTGGTGCGGCAGCTTCTGGCTTTCTCACGACGGCAGACCTTGCGGCCGCAGGTACTCGATCTCGGCGATGCGCTATCCGATCTCACCATGCTGCTGCGCCGGCTGATTGGCGAAAAGGTCAAGCTCGATCTCGTGCATGGCCGCGATCTATGGCCGGTCAAGGTCGACGTTTCGCAGTTCGAACAAGTGATCGTGAATTTGGCGGTGAACGCCCGCGACGCGATGTCAGATGGCGGCAAGTTGACCGTGCGCACCGCTAATGTGAGCTCCGAGCAATCGGCGCAGCTTGCCTACAAGGGAATGCCGCCTGCGGAATATGTGCGGATCGATGTCGTAGATACCGGTACCGGAATTCCCGCCGACATCGTCGACAAGATCTTCGAGCCGTTCTTTTCCACCAAGGAAGTCGGCAAGGGTACCGGCCTCGGCCTCTCGACCGTGTACGGCATCGTCAAGCAGACCGGCGGGTTCATCTATGTGGACTCGGAAGCAGGCAAGGGTACTTCGTTTCACATCTTCCTGCCCCGGCATCATCCGGAGCAGGAGGTTCAGCCTGTCCGAGAGCCGTCAAGCGAGCCGAAGCCAAGAGCCGACCTCACCGGGCAAGGCACTATTCTTCTGGTCGAAGACGAGGAGGGCCTGCGCTCGCTGAATGCGCGGGGCCTGCGCTCGCGCGGCTATAGCGTGATCGAGGCCTCGAACGGCATCGAGGCTCTGGAAGCGCTGGAGGAGAAGGACGGTGCCGTCGACCTGGTCGTTTCTGACGTGGTGATGCCGGAAATGGACGGCCCGACCCTGCTCAAGACCATGCGGGGCCGCAATCCCGACCTCAAGATCATCTTTGTCTCGGGCTACGCGGAGGACGCCTTTGAGAAAAGCCTGCCGGAAAACCAGCAATTCGCGTTTCTGCCAAAACCCTTCACGCTCAGCCAGTTGGTCGCGGCAGTGAAGGAAACGATGACGCCTTCCTGAGCGTCAAAGGCTCGAAAGTCGCTCAAATGAGCGACAGCGACCTCGTCCCCGCGACCGAGCGCCGCAGCCGCGGTTCCCTCTAACGGCTTCACATTTGGGCGCCGCTGCCCATGTTAGTGGCGCTTCCCCATGCCGGGGACACAAGGGAATAGACATGACATTCACGCAGCGCGCCCATGGCATCGTCAAGGCGATCGCCGTCGTCCTATCGCTGGCCGTGCCAACGGTGCTTGTTGTCTCATCGGCCGACGCTCGGGTCGGCGGTGGGTCCAGCTCGGGTTCGCGGGGCTCGCGAACATTTTCGGCCCCGCCGAGCACATCGACGGCGCCCGGTAGCGCGCAACCGTTCAACCGGACGTTTACCCAGCCGGGCAGCCCCAATGTTGGCGCTCCAGCCCCGGCGCGTGGCGGGTTCTTCAACAGCCCCGGCCGAAGCATGTTGGGCGGTCTCGCGGCAGGCTTTCTCGGAGCCGGGCTGCTTGGCATGTTGTTCGGCGGCGGCATGTTCGGCGGTCTCGGGGGCTTGTCGTCGATCTTCGGCCTGATCCTGCAGATCGGTTTGATCGTGATCGTGGTCCGGCTTGCGATGTCATGGTGGCAGCGCCGCAACCAGACCGCCTCGGCCTACGCCGGAGGTGCTAACGGTCCAGCCGCGCAGCAGAGCTTCCGCAGCGGAGCGGGTTTCGGAATTGGGTCGAGCGCCGCGCCACTCGAGATTCTCCCCGCGGACTATGAGGCATTTGAGCGACTGCTTGGTGACATTCAGGATGCCTGGTCGAACGAGGACATCGGGAGGCTGCATACCCTGGCAACGCCCGAAATGGTTTCGTACTTCACCAAGGACCTGGACGCGAACCGTGCCCGCAACGTCGTCAACAAGGTGTTCAACACCAAGCTGCTGCAGGGCGACCTCGCAGAAGCGTGGCGGGAAGGCGAGACCGATTACGCGAGCGTCGCGATGCGCTATTCGCTGATCGACAAGACTGTCGATCGCGCCACCGGGCGGCTGGTCGAGGGCAGCGAGGCCCCCACGGAAGCGACCGAAGTCTGGACGTTCCTGCGGCCGCGCGGCGGCAACTGGGAACTGTCGGCAATCCAGCAGACCTGATCGTCGCCACAACAACGAACATCCAAGCGCCGCGGCCATAACCGCGGCGCTTTTCTGCGTGAACGGCTATTCGATCACCTTCTCGGCACGACCGAGCAGGGTCAGGGGCACGGTGATGCCAAGCGCTTTTGCGGCCTTGAGGTTGATCATCAACTCGATTTTCGTCGCTTGCTGGACCGGGAGATCCGCCGTCTTTTCGCCCTTGAGAACACGACCCACATATCCGCCGGTGAGGTGATAGGCCTCGATGATATCGGCGCCGTAGCTCATCAAACCGCCGCCCCTGACAAAGCCATAGTTTGCGCCGACCGCTGGCACTCCATGTTCGGTGGCCAACGCGCCGAGCCGTCCGCTCCGGCTCGCGAAGATCGCTGTCCCTGCGCTGATAACTAGCGCGCTTGCACGCAATTGGCTGACCCGTGCAAATACCGCGTCAAAGTCGCTTTCCGAGCTTGCGTCGAGCACGTGCAACTTCAGGCCCAGCGTGGCGGCGGCCGCTTTCATCTGGTTCGCGGTGGACTCAGCGACGGCGGGCTCACTGGGATCGACCAGGAAAGCCATCACGCTCGCGGCAGGAATCAGCTCATGCAGTATTTCCAGTCGCTTCGGCGCGACTTCCACGTTCAATTGGGTCACGCCTGTAACGTTGCGGCCCGGCCGGCTGAGACTCTCGACGAGGCCGAGCTGAACCGGGTCCGCGGCGCTTTCGAACACGATTGGAATGGTCTGGGTCGCCGATTTCGCGGCCAACGCTGCTGGCGTGCTGGTCGCGGCGATGACTGTGACCTGACGCCCAACCAGATCGGCAGCAAGCGACGGGAGATGGTCGTTTTGGTCCTGCGCCCAGCGGTATTCGATGGTCACGTTGCGGCCATCGACGTAACCGGCCTCACGGAGACCATCGAGGAAAGCCTCTACTTGAGGGGCATAGGTTTCGGCAGACGCGGCATTAAGGAAGCCAATCACCGGCGTCAAAGCTTGCTGGGCCCGCGCGCTGACCGGCCACGCCACTGCACCTCCACAAAGCGTGATGAACTCCCGACGCTTCATTTTCGCTTCCGGCACCGACCGCCTCACTCTACCACACCGCCGGAACAAGCGTCGGGTTAGCATGAGGGCAAATGGGTCGGCGGCCCCGGCGGAGCAGGATATCGGGCCACCACGACTGCCGGTTAATGGGGGGTGGGCCTGCGCCGATTTGCTTGGTGGCGGTCGAGGCCGGCGGAATAATCTCTTCCCGAACGTGTTGACGTCACAGTCGGCCGGTCCGGCTTGAAAAATAAACTGGGAGGATTCGATGTCTTCTTGCGCACTGAATATTTCGCGGCTTTTGCTGGGTCTGGCAGCTCTGACGTCATTCACCGCGCTCGCGGCTCAATCGGCACAGGCGCAAAGCGCCGGTACGACTTTCTTTGTAACCTCAGCCGGGATCGGCAATGGCGCAAACCTCGGCGGGCTCGCCGGCGCTGATAATCATTGTCAGGCGCTCGCGCAGGCCGCGGGTGCCGGCGCGAAAACCTGGCGCGCTTATCTTTCGACCCAGGCTGCCGACGGTCGGCCCGCCGTGAATGCCCGTGACCGCATCGGCAAGGGCCCGTGGCAGAATTCCAAGGGCGTGGTCATTGCCAAGGACGTCGCCGAGTTGCACGGCACCAACAACATCACCAAGCAGACCGCGCTGAGCGAGAAGGGCGATGTGCTCAACGGTCGCGGCGATACACCTAACCGGCACGACGTACTAACCGGATCGCAGCCGGACGGTACTGCTTTCGCCGCCGGCGACGACCGCACTTGCAAGAATTGGACGAGCAGCACGCAGGGATCGGCGATGGTAGGGCACTTCGATCGCATAGGGCTGCGCGATGACGAC
>JAICIT010000079.1 GCA_025960445.1 Bradyrhizobium sp.
CGCAGAGACGGGAGCGCAAAATCCGCCATTCACCCTATGAGAGACTGGTACAGAGACTCGCAGAGATTCGAAAAGCGCCCGTTCTGGCGGGATTAGCGCGATGAATCTAGACGGAGTTCGATCGATACGACTAGATGGTGGGCGCGACAGGGATCGAACCTGTGACCCCCTCGATGTCAACGAGGTGCTCTCCCGCTGAGCTACGCGCCCTAAGCCTTATCTGACGGGTGGCGTCCGTATATCGGCTCCGCAGCGAGCAGGCAAGGACGGTTGGGCAGCAGCCCGGCCGGCGAGGCGCTGAATCAGGCCGCAAGCATCTTGTTCACTTCGCTGACCAATTCGCGAAGGTGGACCGGCTTCGACAGCACCTTTGCGTTCTTGGGAGCTTCGGAATCGGAGTTCAGCGCCACGGCCGCAAAGCCGGTGATAAACATGATCTTGATGTCGGGATCGAGTTCCGAAGCGCGGCGCGCCAGTTCGATACCGTCCATCTCGGGCATGACGATGTCCGTGAGCAGCATCTCGAACGGCTCCTCGCGCAGCCGTTGGTAGGCCGATAAGCCGTTGTCATGGGGCGAGACCTGAAAACCGGCATTTTCCAGCGCCTTCACCAGGAACCGGCGCATGTCGTTGTCGTCTTCGGCGAGGAGGATCTTGTGCATAGCGGTTGGTTATCGAATCCAGTTGTGAGGATTAACGCGCCCACTAAGCGGGATAGAGGGTAAATTTCGGGTGAAGGGTTCCGTTCGCACTGCTCGACTTCCAGCCTTATTTTGATCCGGTTGACACATAAAGCAATCAAGACCGGCGCTTCGGGTTTCGGAGGCGTTTCAACCGGGCGATGGCTTTTTTCGCTTGCAGAACGGGCGTGATCACAGAGAATGCCTGCTCATGAAAGCTCCGGCTTTGTGGCCGAAATGACGGTGCGGAGCAGCAAATCGAGGGACGGCGCCGACAATGAAGCAATCTGGTGGCGAGCTGTCGCCTCCCTTCGAGATAGCGGAGCCGGCCACGTGGCGGGCACCGATCATCTTCAACTCCCCACATTCCGGCTCAGTCTATCCGCACGATTTCCTCAGGGCGTCACGGATCGATATTGCGGGGCTGCGCCGTTCCGAAGATTCCTTCATGGACGAATTGATCGGCGGGCTCAGTGCACTCGGCTTTCCGACGGTCACCGTTAATTTCCCGCGCTCCTATGTCGACGTAAATCGCGAGCCGTATGAGCTCGATCCGCGCATGTTCTCCGGGCGGCTGCCGAGCTTTGCCAACACCAGGTCGATGCGGGTGGCTGGCGGGCTCGGCACCATCCCACGCGTTGTCGGGGACGGACAGGAGATCTATCGCGAACGCCTCTCGGTCGATGACGCATTGGCACGGATCGAGGCGCTGTATAAACCCTACCACCGCGCGCTGCGACGGCTGATCAACAAGGCCCACCAGACATTCGGCACCGTCGTGGTGGTCGATTGCCATTCGATGCCATCGATCGGCGTGTCGCGCGACGAGCCGCGACGGCCGGATGTGGTGATCGGCGATCGCTACGGCACCAGTTGCGCGGCCTTGCTCCCCGACATGGTCGAACAGACGATGCGCGGGCTGGGATATTCGGTTGGACGCAACAAGCCTTACGCCGGCGGATTCATAACCGAGCACTACGGCAACCCCGCATCCGGGCTGCATACTATTCAGCTCGAAGTAAACCGGGCAGTCTATATGGACGAACGGCGCCGCGAACGGGGCCAGCGCTTCGCGCAGGTCGCAATCCACTTCGCGGCACTTGCCGAAGCCCTCGCGGCCGTGCCGCTGGGCGATCTCGGTCCGTTCCAGGCTGCGGCGGAGTAGCTTTTGGGGTCGAGCTGATTGGGCAAAGAAGCGGCTCGCGCCGATGCCCCTAGAAAGTGTGCGAGAGAAAAAAGGGCCGCTTGAATGAACAAGCGGCCCAAGTCTAGGGAGGAAACGCCCAAGGAGGGCAGCGATAGCGCGAGGCGCTACCGCACCGCAACAATATGCGGCCGCGCTGCACAAAGTGCAAGGCCTTTTGAATCATTTTCGGTGCAAAAGGTCAGGAAATTCGGCACCGGCGCAAAAAAGTCACACTAGAAATTCGGCGAGTTATACCAATAACTTACGTATATTTTGGGCAGCAGGACACGACTTATTGTGGCCCGGCCTGGTGGGTCTCGCCAATTCGTGATCCTAAACGTTCATCGCAAATATACGATTGGCAAAATCGAATCTCCCGATTGAAAAATCGACGACGCGGGCGGGAATTGGCCTCCGTTCGCGGTGCGCTCTCAGCCGGATTGGGCTAGGCAGAACACATATGCTTAGCGCCCCCACCACCCAGGAAACGCCGTGACGGTCATCGATTTTACAGCCTTCATTGGGCGCCTTGCGACCTCGTCCGGCGAAACGATTCTGCCATTCTTCAGGACGTCGCTGTCGATCGACAACAAGAGCAACAGCCATGATTTCGATCCGGTGACCGAAGCCGATCGGGCCGCCGAAGCGGTGATGCGGCGCCTGATCAAGTCCAATTTTCCCCAGCACGGCATCGTCGGCGAAGAATTCGGCAGCGAGCGCGAAGACGCCGAATACGTCTGGGTGCTGGATCCGATCGATGGCACCAAATCCTTTATCGCGGGCTTCCCGATATGGGGCACGCTGATCGCGCTGCTGCATAAAGGCACCCCTGTCTTCGGCATGATGCACCAGCCCTATGTCGGCGAGCGCTTCTACGGTGACAACGGTTCGGCACAATATCGTGGACCATCGGGCGAACGAAAGCTGGCGGTGCGGCGCTGCGCGTCTCTGAAAGAAGCCACCTCATTCACCACCAGTCCGAAGTTGATGAACGCGGCGGACCGCGCGGCTTTCGGCCGGATCGAGGACTCCGTGCAATTGTCGCGTTATGGCGGCGACTGCTACTCGTACTGCATGCTCGCGGCCGGGCACCTCGATCTCGTGGTCGAAACTGAACTGAAGTCGTACGATATCGCCGCCCTGATCCCGATCATTACCGGCGCCGGCGGCATCGTTACCACCTGGGACGGAAAGCCCGCGCAAGGCGGCGGCCGAATTATCGCCGCCGGCGATCCGCGCGTGCATGAAGCTGCGATCAAGCTGTTGAACGGCTAACGCTCCGTCATGAACCGAAGGTGTGCTCTGCATCTCCTGCAGATTGTTCGCGTCGCATCGATCGGGCAATGTGCCCGGCATGTTTGAACCCCTGTTGATTCTGATCGCGGCGGCATTCCTGCTGGCCGGCTTCGTCAAGGGCGTGATCGGGCTTGGGCTGCCGACTGTATCGATGGGGCTGCTCGCGGTTACGATGCCGCCATCACACGCGCTCGCGATTGTCATCGTTCCCGCGATCATCACCAACATCTGGCAGACGTTCGTGGGTCCTTATCTGCGCGACATCGTCCGCAGACTGTGGCCGTTGATGGCCGGCACGGTGGTTGGCATCTGGCTGAATGCGGGCATGCTGACCGGTCCCTACGCACGTTACGGCACCATCGTGCTGGGACTGCTGCTGGTGATCTACGCGATCGTCGGCTTGAGCAAATTGAGCTTCACGGTCGCGCGCCGGGACGAGAAATGGCTCGGGGTCCTGGTCGGCCTCGTCACAGGCGTGGTTTCCGCAGCGACCGGCGTGCAAGTTCTTCCGTCGATGCCGTTCATGCAGGCCATCGGCATGGAAAAGGACGAGCTGGTGCAGGCGCTCGGCGTGTTCTTCACGGTTGCCACGGTGGCGCTCGCATTCAATCTAACCGCGGCGGGCTTACTGAGCGCATCTACGGCGCTACCCGGCGCGGTAGCGATGGCGGCTTCGTTCGCGGGCATGTTCATCGGCCAGGCGGTCCGCTCACGCATGCAGCCAGAGGCCTTCCGCCGCTGGTTTCTGATCGCGATGATTCTTCTCGGGATCTATCTTGCGGCGAGCGCGACCTACGATGTCATGCGACACTGATTGTCAGGCTCACTTGAACAGCGGCGTGCCTGGCACGAACGCATCGAAGGCGGCCCAGAACTGGGCGCGGTAACGATCCTGCTCCTGCAAAATTTCGTGCTTCGCGCCGGCGATGACCAGATGCGATCCGGCACGCAAATGATACGCGAACTCCTCGATGGCCGGTGTGGAGACCACGGTGTCGTTGCTGGCGGCGAGCATCAGGATCGGCTGGCGAATCTGCGACGGATAATCCGATGCGCGAAAGCCGTGCATTGCCCTGGTCGCGGTATCGGCCCACGCCACTGTCGGGGAGGCGAGGCCCAAGGTCGGATCTTCCTCGAGGATGGCGGCGTTACGCGCGTAGCGCACGGGATCGCTGGTCAAGGGGTTGTTGACAAAGGGCTGGGTGCCGGTGAGTGCGTCGGTGCCGCCCGGTATGTAGCGGCCGCCCTGCCCCGCCAGGCGCAGTACACGCAATAGCGCGCGTGCCGGAAACGAGGTGAGGCGCCCGGGAAGATCGATCATCGGCGCGGACAACACCATGCGATCGAACCAGCGTTTTCCCGCATGCGCCACTCGCAACATCACCGCGCCGCCCATCGAATGCGCGAGCGCAAAATGCGGTGGCGGGCAATCTGGCAGCACCACCTGCTGCACAAACGTTTCGACGTCGACTTCGTAGTCCGAGAATTCGCGGACGTAGCCCTTGCGCGGATCGCGCAGACGGCGTGACGAATGACCCTGCCCGCGCCAGTCGATCATCGCCACCGCGAAGCCGCGATCGCGCAGGTCGCGGACGGTTTCGAAATATTTTTCGATCTGCTCGGTGCGGCCCGTGAAAACGCATACCGTGCCCTTGCGGCCCGACGGCGGAGCCCAGCGCGCGAACCGCAATTCGGCTCCGTCAGGTGTCTTGATGGTGCCACTGACGACGTTCTCGGGGACCGGATTGGCGGGGATCGAGACGAGCGTCATGAGGAGACCGGTTAGGTGAAAAGTGCCGGAAATCAAGGGCCGAACGGGCCAAAGCGAACCCGCTTCCGTCCTCTTGAACCCTGTCGAGCCCCTCCCATATCATTTTCGTGCAGGCCGCTACCAGCGTTGCGGGAGACCGAAATGCAAGGCTGCACAGAAACGAAAGCCCGGCCCGATGGCGGGCGGGTTACTCAACAGTCGCTCAATGGAGGACTAACATGCGTACTTACGATCTCACTCCGTTTTACCGCTCAACCGTCGGCTTCGACCGACTCTTCTCGCTGCTCGACCGCTCGACCGCTGACGGCAGCCCCGGCTATCCGCCCTACAATATCGAGCGCACCGGCGAGAACAGCTACCGCATTACGGTTGCGGTTTCCGGCTTCTCGCAGGGCGAACTCTCCATCGTCGCGAAAGAAAATACGCTGACGATCAAGGGCGAAAAAACCGCGAATGAAAACGGCAAGGAGAGTTCCGAGGTGCTCTATCGCGGCATCGCCGCGCGGGCCTTCGAACGGGTTTTCCAACTCGCCGATTTCGTCGTGGTGAAAAACGCCTCGCTCGAGAACGGGCTATTGCACGTCGATCTCGTCCGCGAGATTCCCGAAGCCAAGAAGCCCCGCAGCATCCCGATTTCCACTAGCGCCCCGGCGGCACAAGTGGTCGAGGGTTCGGCCGAAAAGGCTGCTGCCTGACAACTCTTACGTTAGCTATGAATGCGAAACGCCCCGGAAATCCGGGGCGTTTTTTTCCGGTCGTGTCGGCGCGAACGCGCGTAGGTCAATCCAGCCCTTGCACCTTCGGCATTTCCTGGGTCGGAAGTATTTGCGGCCCGGCGCGTTTGGCCTCCGCAGCCGGTGGAGGGGCGGCTTGCACGACGGTTTGCCGTTCGCCCGGCTTATCATCCACCACCGCAGAGCGCTGCGCCGGTTCCTGGGTCGGGTTCGGCGGGGCCGGATGGGCCTCCCCAGTTTGCGACGGTGACGCCTTGGGTAAGGGCACCAAATCCCTTCGGCTAGAAGCGTGGGGGATCGAGGCCGGCGGTCGTGGACCGCTTCTGACCGAACTGGGCGGGGGGCCGACCGGTCCATAGGCTGGGCCGTCGTTGAAACGATCGCCCATACGGTATGTCGGCATGAAGCGGACGATCCGCC
Organism: Bradyrhizobium sp.; assembly: GCA_025960445.1. GTDB lineage: Bacteria > Pseudomonadota > Alphaproteobacteria > Rhizobiales > Xanthobacteraceae > Bradyrhizobium. Next base: position 6,088 of record JAICIT010000079.1, read on the forward strand.
CGGTGCGCGCGTCGATGACCAGCCGGCCACCCTCGCCGTCCCGATCGATCACCGCGATCGTGTAGATGAGGCCACGCTGCAGCGGAGGCCCTAGCGGCGAGAACCCGTTCTCCCGCAACACCGTGTAGACCTCGCGAGTGGGTAGCAAGCTCGGTCCGTAGCGCGGCACCAATACTGGCTCCGGCATCGCCGCATACGGGCCATCGAAATCGGAGATTGCCGTGTAGGGCGGGCCGCCGGAATGGGGAGGAGCCGATACTTGCGCAAAGGCAACCGGGGCGACCGCCAACCCAGCCAGGATGGCCCATCCCATCAACAGTTTCATGGCCCGATGCTCCTTCAAGTTCCGTTCAACGCCAGCGCAGAAGCTGTTTCGCTTCTTCTTGCGCCAGCCGAACATCAGTGCCGAATTCGGCGGCCCTTGGGCGGGATGGCGGCGCGTTTGCTTCGAATTGAGGGCGGCCGGTGAAGCGGCGGCGCGGACATACATGCCGAACGGCGACTTTCGCGCGCTTGTATGATACAAAGAAATTTGGCATGTTCGGAGTTAGGACAGCAAGCCTGTCTTATTTCCGGGGCGAACCCTGAATAGGGATTGCAGCGGAAGTTCGGCGCTTCGGCTGCCGAGAAAAGTGCAGGCAAGGGCCGTTCCTCGGGGACGTTGAACGCCCGGTCTGAATTCTGAAATTACGGCTCGCGAAGGACGAGCGGTGGCCGGGTGGGTGCCGCAGGACGCCCAAGGTGCGCCGACGATGCGAGGCCCTTCGAGATTTGAGAGGACGCGAGATGAGCGGGTCGGAGTTGGAGCGTGAAAACGTCGTGACAGATACGCTGTCGACGGCTCCCGATTCCAAATTGGCCGTGGCTCTGCACGAACTCGCGTCCTGGCACGAGCATGACGGGCGTCCTTTGGCTGAGGGCATGTACGATCCTGCCCTCGAAAAGGATTCGTGCGGCGTCGGTTTTATCGCCAACATCAAGGGCAAGAAGTCGCATCAAATCATTTTCGATGCGCTCAACATTCTGTGCAACCTCGAGCATCGCGGCGCCGTCGGCGCCGATCCGCGCGCCGGTGACGGCGCCGGCATCCTGGTGCAGATTCCGCATGCTTTCTTCGCGCGCAAGGCGGCGGAGATCGGTTTCAAGCTGCCGCAACCCGGCGACTATGCGGTCGGCGCATTGTTCATGCCGAGAGAGGCGGCCTGGCGCAAGGTTATCAAGAGCATCATCGCCGATCAGATCAAGGCCGAAGGACTGGTGCTGCTCGGCTGGCGCGACGTGCCGACCGACAATTCCTCGCTCGGCCAAACCGTCAAACCCACCGAGCCCGCGCACATGCAGGTGTTCATCGGGCGCAACAGCACGGCGAAGACCGCTGACGAGTTCGAGCGACGGCTATACATCCTTCGCAAGTCGATTTCGCAGGCGATCTATCAGCGCCGCGATCGCGGCCTCGCCGGCTATTATCCGGTTTCGCTGTCGTGTCGCACCGTCGTCTACAAGGGCATGTTCCTCGCCGATCAACTCGGCAAATATTATCCGGACCTGAGCGAGCCGGATTTCGAGAGCGCGCTGGCCCTCGTGCATCAGCGTTTCTCGACCAACACTTTCCCTACCTGGTCGTTGGCGCACCCGTATCGAATGATCGCCCACAACGGCGAAATCAACACGTTGCGTGGCAACGTCAACTGGATGGCGGCGCGCCAGGCTTCGGTGCATTCGCAACTGTACGGCAAGGACATCAGCCGGCTCTGGCCGATCTCCTACGAGGGCCAGTCCGATACCGCTTGCTTCGATAACGGCCTCGAATTCCTGGTGCAGGGCGGCTACTCGCTGCCGCACGCCGTGATGATGATGATTCCGGAAGCCTGGGCCGGCAACCCGCTGATGGACGAAGAGCGTCGCGCATTTTACGAATATCACGCGGCGATCATGGAGCCGTGGGACGGCCCTGCCGCGATCGCGTTCACCGATGGCCGCCAGATTGGCGCCACGCTGGATCGTAACGGCCTGCGCCCGGCGCGCTATCTGGTGACCAGCGACGATCGAATCGTCATGGCCTCGGAAATGGGCGTGCTGAAGATTCCGGAGGAGCAGATCGTCACCAAGTGGCGATTGCAGCCGGGCAAGATGCTGCTGGTCGACCTCGAGCAAGGCCGGCTGATTCCCGATGACGAGATCAAGGCTTCGCTGGCGCGCAGCCATCCCTATCGCAAGTGGCTCGACCGCAC
>JAICIT010000080.1 GCA_025960445.1 Bradyrhizobium sp.
CGAACGAACATGTCACCCTGATCGTTCGGGCCGTCCTTGATCTTGTATTCGGCCGCAAAAGCCGCCGCCTGCGCCGGCGTATAGCCCGGCCCTCCGGGATCGGCGAGGTTGTGGAAGGCAATATAGGAGAGCGAATGGCAGGCGGAGCAGACTTCCTTGTAAACCTTCAGGCCGCGCTGCAACGCTCCGCGATCATATTTTCCAAAAGGGCCCGCGAACGACCATGTCTGCGATGGCGGCGTTTCCTGATTGTCCGCGGCGCGGGCGTTCTGCGAAGTTCCGACGAACAAGGCGCTCGCGACCGCGAGCGCGATCACGGTGGACACCATCGGCGCGGACTTGCTTCCGGTCTTTGCCAGCACGTCATCGGCGATCGAATTCGGGATCGGCCGCGGCGTTTCGATCCGGCTCAACACCGGCAGCAGGATCAGGAAGTAGGCAAAGTAGCAGAACGTCAGGATACGGCCGACGATCACATAAATGCCTTCCGGCGGCTGGGCGCCGAGATAGCCGAGCAGCACGCACACGACTACGAACATCCAGAAGAACTGTTTGGCCAGCGGACGGTATTTGGATGATTTGGTTCGCGCGGTATCCAGCCATGGCAAGAACGCCAGCACAAGAATTGCCGAGAACATCGCGGTCACGCCCGCGAGCTTGTTCGGAATGCTGCGCAGGATCGCGTAGAACGGCAGGTAATACCATTCCGGCACGATATGCGCCGGCGTCACGCCGGGATTGGCGGGAATGTAGTTGTCGGCGTCGCCGAGATAGTTCGGCATGTAGAAGATGAACCATGCGAAGAACAGCATGAAACAGGAAACGCCGAACATATCCTTGATGGTGGCGTAAGGCGTGAACGGCACGGTGTCCTTTTCGCTCTTCGGCTCGACACCCGCCGGATTGTTCTGCCCCGCGACATGCAGCGCCCAGACGTGCAGCACCACCACGCCGGCAATCACGAACGGCAGCAGGTAATGCAGCGAGAAGAAGCGGTTCAGCGTCGGATTGCCGACGGAATAGCCGCCCCATAGCAGCGTCACGATGCTCTCCCCAAAATACGGAATGGCGGAGAACAGGTTGGTGATCACGGTGGCGCCCCAGAAGCTCATCTGTCCCCAGGGCAGGACGTAACCCATAAAGCCGGTCGCCATCATCAAGAGATAAATGATGACGCCGAGGATCCAGAGGATTTCACGCGGCTCCTTGTACGAGCCGTAATAAAGCCCACGGAACATGTGGATATAGACGGCGATGAAGAACATGGACGCGCCGGAGGCGTGCATGTTGCGCAGCAGCCATCCGAAATTCACATCCCGTACAATGCTCTCGACCGACCTGAATGCCATATCGGCGGTCGGCGTATAGTGCATCGCCAGCACGACACCGGTCAGGATTTGCAGCCCCAGCATCATCGAAAGGATGGCGCCAAACGTCCACCAGTAGTTCAGGTTGCGCGGCGTTGGATAAGCCACGAACGAGGAGTGCATGAGACCCATAATCGGCAGACGCCGTTCAATCCATTTCAGGGTTGGACTGGTCGGCTGGTAGTCTGATGGTCCGCTCATGATGCGATCCTGAGGAAGGAAGTAAGGCAACGAGACAGGCGTGAGACAGTCGGAATCAGATCCGAGTCTCAGCCAATCTGGATTTTGTTATCGGAGACGAACTGATAGGGAGGCACCGCCAGATTGGCGGGCGCGGGTCCTTGGCGAATACGACCGGAGGAGTCGTATTGCGAGCCATGGCAGGGACAGAAGAAGCCGTCGTAGTTGCCCTCATGGGCGATCGGGATGCAGCCGAGATGGGTGCAAATGCCGATCACGACCAGCCATTGGTCATGCCCTTCCTTGACGCGGGCCTGATCGGTCTGCGGATCGGGAAGACTTGAAACCGCAACACTGCGCGCCTCATCGATCTGCTTCTTGGTGCGGTGGCTGATATAGATCGGCTTGCCGCGCCAGAACACTTTGATGTCCTGACCTTCGGCAATGGGCGTCAGGTCGACGTCGATCGGGGCGCCGGCCGCGATCGTCGAGGCGTCCGGATTCATTTGGGAAACGAACGGCCAGAGCGTGGCAATTCCACCGACCGCGGCGGCAGCCCCCGTTGCTACAAAGAGGAAATCACGGCGTGATGGATGATCCGCCGAAGACGCTGTCGTCACGATTCCAAACCCTTTCTCAGCTGCAGCCGGTGGAACCGCCCCAGGACAACGCCTATACGACCAGGGGAGGCTGCCGGCGCCCGCGCCTACGCGGCGGCAGAAAGACCGCTTTTTCTCGCCAATCCGGCGAAACAAGCCGTCCAGAATCGTTCTATTGGCACCCTTGCCGGAAGAGCGCAAGCCCGCTATCGGCTGGTCACCGTGCAATGCACGAAATCCGCACAGCGCGATGATTTATTAAAATAATTCATCAAGGACCGGGACGACCCTGACACGATGCAGCTAGCGCTTTACCAGCCCGATATTCCACAGAACACGGGGACGATTCTCCGGCTCTGCGCCTGCCTCGATGTGACCGCTCACATTATCGAGCCCGCCGGGTTTCCGGTGTCCGATCGACACTTCCGTCGCGCCGGCATGGATTATCTCGACCAGGTGACCATCATGCGCCACGACTCCTGGCCAAAATTCGAACGATGGCGCAAGGATGGGGGTTATCGGCTGATCCTGTTCACGACCAAAGGTGCAAGTTCGTATCTGGATCACCGGTATAAGTCGGCCGATATCCTGCTGTTCGGGCGGGAGTCCGCCGGCGTACCTGACGAGGTCGCGAGCGCCGCCGATGCGCGGCTGGTGATCCCGATCATGCCGAACCTTCGCTCGTTGAATGTCGCGATGGCGGCGGCGATGGCACTGGGTGAAGCATCGCGGCAAATCGGTTCCAGGACCAGGGAGGCTGCGTCGTGAGCTACGCGGTCAAGGAAATATTTCTAACCTTGCAGGGCGAAGGCGCGCATGCCGGCCGGGCGGCGGTGTTTTGCCGGTTCTCCGGCTGCAATTTGTGGAGTGGCCGCGAGCAGGATCGCGCCTCCGCGTCCTGTCAATTCTGCGATACGGATTTCGTCGGAACCGATGGCACGCTGGGCGGCCGCTATGATTCGGCCGAGGCGCTGGCGGAGGCGATCGCCGCGCAGTGGGCCGAGGCGGCCGGCAACCGCTACACGGTGTTGACGGGCGGCGAGCCGTTGCTGCAGGTGGACGCGCCGCTCGTGCAGGCCTTGCGTGCGCGCGGGTTCGAGATTGGGGTCGAGACCAACGGAACGATCGATCCACCCGAAGGCATGGACTGGATTTGCGTAAGCCCGAAAGCCGGTACCGAACTGGTGGTGCGGCGGGGTAATGAGCTCAAGCTGGTTTACCCGCAAGCCGATGCCGCGCCGGAGGCATTCGTCGATCTCGCCTTTGAGCGTTTCTCTTTGCAGCCGATGGACGGACCGGACGTGGTCGAGAACACCGCGCGCGCCATCGAATATTGTCTGCGCCATCCGCAATGGCGGTTGAGCCTGCAGACCCACAAGACGCTTGGTATCAGGTAAAAACGGACTCTCAAGATGTGGGAATTGACGAAATCGTTCCGGTTCGAGGCAGCCCATGCGCTGATGGGAACGACGCTCGGTGCCGCAAGCGAGGAGATCCACGGCCATTCATTCCGCGCCGAGGTCACGTTGCGCGGCACGCCCGATCCAGCGACCGGCATGGTGCTGGATCTCGGGCTGCTCCAGCGCAGCATCGAGGATGTCCAGAAAATGCTCGATCACAAGCTCCTCAACAAAGTCGAGGCGCTCGGGCCGCCAACCCTCGAGAACCTTTCACGATTCGTGTGGGAGCGGGTCCAGCACGCCGGTCCGATCGCGCGCGTCAGCATTCATCGCGACAGTTGCAATGAAAGCTGCACCTATTACGGCCCGCAGGGCTAGCGGAGCGGATTTGACGTTCGCTACCCAATTGCCGCGATTTCTTATCCGAACGTCAAATCCAAAGCTTCACTAGCGTCAATAGTTTGCTAGTGGTCTTTGATTCTAAGTTCGCAAACGTGCTCCGCGGATAGCAAGCGAATGTTAGAATCGGACCACTGGTGTTCTCAAGCGAATCATAGAGCCTCGTGCAGGTGCGAGACGGCGAACGGGTGGCAACGCAAATGGATATGGCCGTGATCGAAGATCGCAAGGCCCGCGCGCGCGCCTGGTTCGAGCGTTTGCGCGACGACATCTGCGCAGCGTTCGAGAAACTGGAACAAGATGCCCCCTCCTCGCTCTATCCCGGTCGTTCGGAGCGGTTCGAGCGCACCGCCTGGGACCGTACCGACCACACCGGCCAACCCGGCGGCGGTGGCATGATGTCGGTGATGCGCGGACGGCTGTTCGAGAAAGTCGGCGTGCATTGCTCGACCGTGCATGGTGAATTCGCCCCGGAATTCCGCGCGCAGATCCCCGGCGCCGAGGAGGACCCCGCCTTCTGGGCTTCCGGGATTTCGCTGATCGCGCATATGCGCAATCCGAACATACCAGCGGTGCATATGAACACCCGCTTTGTCGTCACCAGCAAGGCGTGGTTCGGGGGCGGCGCGGATCTGACCCCGGTGCTGGAGCGCCGGCGGTCACAGAATGATCCTGACTCCGTTGCGTTTCATGCCGCCATGCAAGCCGCCTGCGATGCGCATGCGGAAGTCGCGAGCTACCCGAAATACAAGAAATGGTGCGACGACTACTTCTATCTGCCCCACCGCAAGGAGCCGCGCGGAATTGGCGGAATCTTTTACGACTGGCACGATTCGGGCAACTGGGACCGTGATCTCGCCTTTACTCAGGACGTTGGCCGCGCCTTTCTGGGCATCTATCCCGAACTGGTCAGGCGCAATCTCGAGGCGCCGTGGACTGCGGCCGACCGGGAAGAGCAGTTGATCCGGCGCGGGCGTTACGTCGAATTCAATCTGCTGTACGACCGCGGCACCATCTTCGGACTGAAGACCGGCGGCAACGTGGACGCAATCCTGTCGTCGATGCCGCCAGAAGTGAAATGGCCCTGAACCGATGACTTCATTGCCGCCTGCGATATTGATCGATCTCGACGACACCATCCTGTCGGCCTACGGCCGGCCTGATATCGCCTGGAACACCGTCGCGACAGAATTCGCAACCGATCTTGCGCCTCTTTCTCCCGAGCAGGTCGCCATCGCGATCGTGGATTCGGGACGCAAATTCTGGGCGACGGCGGAGCCGGCGTGGAGGCTGAAACTAGCCGATGCGCGCCATGAAGTCGTTCGGGCCGGATTTTCGGCGCTCGCTGCCGCCGGCCATACGGCCCCATCCCTCGAAATCGCAAGCAGGCTGGCCGACCGCTATACGGCCTACCGGGAAGAAGAGATGTTCGTCTTTCCGGGCGCCCATGATGCGATCGATGCGCTGAAAGCACATGGCGTGAAACTCGCACTGGTGACCAACGGCGCTGCCGGAATCCAGCGCGCCAAGGTCGAGCGCTTTGCGCTGACACACCGGTTCGACCATATCCAGATCGAGGGCGAGCACGGTTTCGGCAAACCGGACGATCGCGCCTATCATCACGCCATGCAGGCGCTGGGCGTAACAGCGCCCGAGACGTGGATGGTCGGAGATAATCTGGAATGGGAAGTCGAGGTGCCGCAACGGCTCGGCATCTACGCCATCTGGATGGACGTGCACGGGGAAGGCCTGCCGCAGGGATCACGCGTCAAGCCCGATCGCATTATCCGTTCACTGGCCGAATTGCTGCCCGTCAACCAGTAGCCGCTGGTTCACACTAGCTGCCGCAGCGCCGTCGAGATCATCATCACGCCGCCTGCGATCACGGCGACATCAAGAATCGCGGCATGGATGTGTACTGGCATTCGCTCGACAAACGCTCTGGCGAAAAAGGCCCCGGGCAACGCGATGGCGCCAATCAGGAGTGCAAAGGCGAAAACCTGCGCGGTGAGCACGCCGGCCAGCCCGAACACGGAAATCTTGATGATGCTGGTCGCGACTGAAGTCATGGCGTCGGTTGCAATCACGGCCGCGCCGTCCAGTCCCGCCGCCATCAGCAGCGAAAGCAGGATCACGCCCGAGCCCGACGTGCCGCCGACCACGACGCCATAACCTGCCGCGCCGAGGGTAAGCCCCGCATCGCCGATTTTGATATCGCGGCGCCTGGCCAGTCGACGCAGCGGCACGCTTGATATCAGCATGGCGCCGATCACGAGCGCCGCGCCGGCATTGCTCAACCTTGTATAGCCGTAAGCGCCGAGAGCAGTAGTAACGGAGGCGGCCAGAATGACGATCAATGCCCGTCTCAGATCGAGATAACGCAGATAGGCGGCGGTGCGGCTAAGGTTAGTGAAGATGGCCGAGATAGCGATGATCGGCACCACCGGTTCGGCGCCGATCAGGGGCACCAATACCAGCGGCATCAACGCGCCAGTGCCGTAACCGGCCAAGCCGCCGAGCACTGAGGCGAACAGCGCAACGAAGCCTATCAGCGAGAGTTGAGCGAGCGAGACATCAGCAAAGCCGGAAAGAGTGCTCACTGCCGGTGATCGCGACTGAAACGCGCAACGGTCTGATCGGCAATTGCGTTCAGCGCGGTTTCCTCCAGCGGAAACTCCGCTGCGAGCCAGGCGTCCTCGGCCAGTGCCAATATTTGTCCGAGCGTCGGACCCTCGGCGATTCCGCGTGCGATGAAATCCGCGGCCTTGAGCGGAAATTTCGGCGCACGCCAGCGTTCCGGCAAGGCCGCAAGTTCGCGCCAATGCGGGGAACTGGCAGCATTTCCCGATCTCGCCCAGGCAAGCATCAGACGATCCCGATAGCGATCCTCGCCCAGCCGATAGAGCCGACGACGCGCCGTCCCCTCATCCATCCCGGCGAGCCGCCACCAGCGGTGGCCCATGGAATCCAGCGCCTTGGCTTCGGCGTTGCTGAGCCGCAGCCGGATCGACACGCGCCTTGCGTCTTCAGTGACTGCGACCGCCAGTGCTCCCAACCGTCGAACCGCGTCCGGTTTCAATCCGAGCGAGCGCTCGGCCGAGACCATGGTTGCAAACGGTCCGATATAGGTGACGCCGCCGAAAATCGGCAACAGCAGTCCGGCATCGGCCATCGCCGTAATGGCGGCGACCGCGCCTTCGGCGACCATCAGCTTGAGCATCTCCATGCGCACGCGTTCGGCGGATAGCTGCGCCAGGCCTGCGCGCCCACGGATGCAGGCGCGATAACCGGCGCGATCGGGCTCGCCCGCGCCGAAGGCAGCGTGAATCCGGAAAAACCGCAGGATACGCAGATAATCCTCGGCGATGCGCTGGTCAGGGTCGCCGATGAAGCGCACGCGCTTGGCGCCGATGTCCTCAAGTCCGCCGACGTGATCGTGCACCACGCCAGCAGCGTCGACCGACATGCCGTTTATCGTAAAGTCGCGCCGCTCCGCATCGGCGATCCAGTTTCGACCGAATGCCACCTTGGCCTTGCGGCCGAAAGTTTCGGTATCTTCACGCAGCGTGGTGATCTCAAACGGGTGCGCATCGACGATCAGCGTCACGGTGCCATGATCGATTCCGGTAGGAACGCTCTTGATCCCCGCCGCCTTTGCCCGGCGCATCACTTCAGCCGGCAACGCGGTGGTAGCGATATCGACATCGCCGATCGGAATCTTCAGAAGCGCATTGCGCACCGCGCCGCCAACCACGCGCGCTTCCTCGCCGTTGCCATTCAAAATCCCAAGCACGCGGGCGGTGGCACCGGATCTGAGCCAGGGCGCGTCTTCGAGCACGCGCGCAGTGCTCATTTTTCTACTCCGGGAACGAATTTGCCGTTCTCGATATGCGCGGGAATGTAGGTCGAATTCGGCGAGGCGCCGGAAAAATGTGCGAGGAGCACAAAACTGATGATCACGAGCAGCAGTGAACCCACCACCAATTTCGCGATAACGTGCGCCGGCCAGGACGCCGGGAGCGTTACTCCTGAACGCGTCGTAAGCAAGAACAGCGCGTAAACCGCGAACGGAATCAGAAAGATCAGCAGTTCGGTAAAGGCCGGACGGATCATTTCTGGCAGATCCGCTCATACAGCAGACGCAGAATTCCCGCCGTCGCGCCCCAGATATAACGCTCCGCGAATGGCATCGCGTAGTATGAGCGCTCCATGCCCCGAAATTCCCTGCTGTGCAGTTGGTGGTTCGCCGGGTCCATGAGGAAGGTCAATGGCACCTCGAACGCATCGTCCACTTCCGATTTATTGATCCTCA
>JAICIT010000081.1 GCA_025960445.1 Bradyrhizobium sp.
CAGGCGTCGGCCCAATCCGATGATCCGGATGCTGAAATGCGTGTTCAGCGGCTCGAGAATCAGCTGCGGCAACTGACCGGTCAAAACGAGGAGCTGCAATATCGCAACCGGCAGCTCGAAGAGCGCCTGCGAGCGCTTCAGGGCGGCGCACCGACAATACCCGGTGCCCAGCCCGCAATGGCTCAGCCCGGTATGGTCCAGCCGGGCATTCCGCAGCCCAACATCGCGGCGGCGCCCCCGATGCAGCCGGGTCCGGCGTACCGGCAGCCTTCCTATGAGCCGCCGCAAATTGCCGCGCCAGCACCGATCATGCAGGAGTCGCCCATGGCGCCGCAGGCGTCTGGCCGGCGACGCGGTGATGCTTTCGATCCGACCCAGAATCCGAACGCCCCGGGTGCTCCGCGCGCGCTGGGCGGTGGTCAGCTTCCGATTCCGGCCGAGGCGCCGGTCGGCGCTCCCGGTGGCCGTGCGGCCGGCGAGCCGCTGGATCTCGCCAACACCGCCACTGCGGCTATTCCGGCGACGACGCCGACAACGCCGCGACCGCCCGCAGTCGGCACGAGACTTACGACTCTGCCGCCCTCGGCAGCGCCAAAGGACGAGTTCGATCTCGGCATCGGCTACATGCAGCGAAAAGATTATGCCTTGGCCGAAGAAACCATGCGCAATTTCGCTCAGAAATACCCGAGCGATCCCCTGATCGCCGACTCGCAATATTGGTTGGGCGAGAGCTATTTCCAGCGGCAGCAATACCGCGATGCCGCTGAGGCATTCCTCGGCGTCACCACCAAGTTCGACAAGTCCGCGAAGGCGCCCGACGCTCTTCTGAGGCTCGGACAATCGCTGGCCGCGCTGAAAGAAAAAGAAGCCGCTTGCGCCGCCCTCGGCGAAGTGACGCGCAAATATCCGCGCGCTTCTGGCAGCGTCAAATCCACCGTCGATCGCGAGCAAAAGCGGATCAAGTGCTAGGCATGATCCATTGGATATCGGCTCGGGCTTGACCCGACGGCGCTGACGGTCTTGCAATAAGATCATGCGCTATGACGAAAACCACACACCGATCTCGGCGAGCGAGGCGAAACACTTGTTCGCCGCGTGGAAGGCGGCGCCCGCGATCATCCTGGCGGTCTCAGGTGGTCCGGACTCGACCGCCCTGATGTGGCTCGCGGCGCGCTGGCGTCGGGCTTTAGCGCGCGGTCCGCGCCTGATCGCAGTCACCATCGATCACGGTTTGCGCTCCGAAGGAGCGCGCGAGGCGCGCGAGGTCAAGCGTCTGGCCCGCAGCCTCGATCTTCCGCATCGTACGCTACGTTGGAGTGGCGCCAAACCAAGCACAGGAGTGCCCGCAGCGGCGCGCGTCGCGCGTTACGCGCTGCTGGCCCGGGCGGCGCGACAGAGCCGGGCGACCCACATCCTTACCGCGCATACCCGCGACGACCAGGCGGAAACGGTGTTGATGCGCCTGCTGCGCGGCAGCGGCATTGCCGGGCTTGCAGCGATGGCTCGGGAAACTGAGCGTGACGGATTGCTCCTGGCCCGCCCGTTCCTCGACGTTTCGAAGTCGCAGCTGATAGCAACACTGAAGAAGGCCAAAATCGAATTCGCCGAAGATCCGACCAACCGCGATCCGAGTTTTACCCGGCCGCGCATTCGCGCGCTGATGCCCGCGCTCATTGCCGAGGGTGGAGACCCGCGCAACCTGGCGCGGCTAGCGTTGCGGCTTGGCCGGGCCAATGCGGCCGTCGAGGTGCTCGCTGACGGTGCCGAGCGATACCTCGCATTAAGGGACCGCCGGTCGGCAGAGGCTGGACTCGACATCCGTGCTTCCGCTTCCAGGAGCTTCGATGCGGCGGCATTCGCTGCAATGCCGGAGGAGATCCGGCTGCGCCTTCTGCTGCGCGCGATTAACCAATTCGGGCACGAGGGTCCGGCAGAACTCGGCAAGGTCGAAGCCCTGTTGTCGGTTCTGGACCGAACCGGCAGCGAAAGCATTGCCGGTCGGTCCAATCCTAATCGGTCAAAACAGGGCGGTGCGAGGGTGAAACAGACGCTTGCCGGCGCTATGATCAGCCTTGTCGATGGCAGGATCCACATCGAACCGGCGCCGATCCGCCGCCCGCGATAGATGGGACCGAATTACCTCCTCGTAAGGTTCAGACTCAGGTTTTGCCCTTCGGGAGTCTTAACCACCCGGGAAAGACAAGCATTCGCAGCGCCATTATTTGAACGGGAATTGCGCTAGGATGAGTTAAATAGTCCCATGTGGTTCCCTTGGCATCGACCCGGGCGGCACCTAGATTGTAATGCAGCCCACCGAGGCGCTGCCCCCTTGCATGCCCAAGGACATAAGGCCGCGATCCGCGCGACCACGAAGGAAGATCGATGAACGCCAATCTGCGCAACTTTGCTCTCTGGGTCATCATCGTTTTGCTGCTGCTGGCGCTATTCACGCTTTTCCAGAATCCGGGTCAACGCGCGTCTTCGCAGGATATTTCGTTCTCGCAGCTTTTGAGCGAAGTCGATCAGAACCACGTTCGCGATGTCGTCATTCAGGGGCCGGAAATCCACGGTACCTTTACCAACGGGTCGAGCTTCCAGACCTATGCGCCGAATGACCCGACGCTGGTGTCGCGTCTGTATAACGGCAAGGTGCAGATTACCGCGAAACCGCCCGGCGATAACGTGCCCTGGTTTGTGTCGCTGCTCGTCTCGTGGTTGCCGTTTATCGCGCTGATCGGCGTGTGGGTATTCCTGTCGCGGCAGATGCAGGGTGGCGCCGGCAAGGCCATGGGCTTCGGCAAGTCGCGCGCAAAGATGCTGACCGAGGCGCACGGCCGCGTGACGTTCGAGGACGTCGCAGGCGTCGATGAGGCCAAGCAGGATCTGCAGGAGATCGTCGAGTTCCTGCGCGACCCCGGCAAGTACCAAAGGCTCGGTGGCCGGATTCCGCGCGGCGTGCTGCTGGTCGGGCCTCCCGGCACCGGCAAGACGCTGATTGCGCGCGCGGTGGCCGGCGAAGCCAACGTTCCCTTCTTCACCATTTCCGGTTCGGACTTTGTCGAGATGTTCGTGGGCGTCGGCGCGAGTCGCGTCCGTGACATGTTCGAACAGGCCAAGAAGAACGCGCCCTGCATCATCTTCATCGACGAGATCGATGCGGTCGGCCGTCATCGTGGCGCCGGTCTTGGCGGCGGTAATGACGAACGCGAGCAGACGTTGAACCAATTGCTCGTCGAGATGGACGGGTTCGAGGCCAATGAAGGCGTGATCCTGATCGCCGCCACCAACCGGCCCGACGTGCTCGATCCCGCGCTGTTGCGTCCCGGCCGTTTCGACCGTCAGGTCGTGGTTCCAAATCCTGATGTTGTTGGCCGCGAGCAGATACTGAAGGTTCACGTCCGCAAGGTGCCGCTGGCGCCCGATATCAACCTCAAGACCATCGCTCGCGGCACGCCGGGGTTCTCCGGGGCCGACTTGATGAACCTCGTCAACGAGGCGGCGCTGACGGCGGCGCGGCGCAACAAGCGCATGGTGACGCAGGCCGAGTTCGAGGAAGCCAAAGACAAGGTCATGATGGGCGCCGAGCGCAAGTCGCTGGTGATGACCGAAGAAGAAAAGATGCTGACCGCCTACCACGAAGGTGGCCACGCCATCGTCGGCCTTAACGTGATTGCGACCGATCCGATCCACAAGGCGACCATCATTCCGCGCGGCCGTGCGCTTGGCATGGTGATGCAGCTGCCCGAACGCGACAAGCTGTCGATGTCGCTCGAGCAGATGACGTCGCGCCTTGCCATCATGATGGGCGGCCGCGTCGCGGAAGAACTGGTATTCGGCCGCGATAAGGTCACTTCCGGTGCGGCCTCCGACATCGAACAGGCGACACGTTTAGCCCGAATGATGGTGACCCGGTGGGGACTGTCCGAAGAGCTCGGAACGGTCTCCTATGGCGAGAATCAGGATGAGGTTTTCCTCGGCATGTCGGTCTCGCGGACCCAGAATGCCTCTGAGGCAACCGTGCAGAAGATCGACAGCGAGATCAGGCGACTGGTTGAAGAGGGCTACAACCAGGCCACCAAGATACTCACCGAGAAGCGAGCCGACCTGGAGGCGCTGGCCAAGGGCCTGCTCGAATACGAGACCCTGACCGGCGACGAAATTCAGGATCTGCTCAAGGGCAAGAAGCCGAACCGCGAGTCGGTGCTGGAGCCTGCTGCGCCCCGCACCTCAGCCGTGCCGCCGGCCGGCAAGCCGCGTCCGCGTCCCGATCCGGATCCCGGCCTGGAGCCGCAGCCGCAGGCGTGATCGCTTCGGCGTTGAAGTTACAAAAACGCGGCGGCTGACGCCGCGTTTTTTGTGCGCTGATGATGACCCGTCGGCGTGTAAATCCCGCCGGTGAATGCAGAGCCTTAAGATTTCCTAAGGGCTATTTGGCCTATTGATCGGGATGTACGCGCGCTAAGAAAGTGCGCGCAAGGGACCTCGCATGGCCGACCCCATACCTGCCCCGACAGGCACTCCGGAGCGGAGTGCGATACCTGCGGCATTGATCAACGTGTGCTTCGTTCTGTTCGTGATCAACGCCTGCTATTTCCCGACAGCTTATCTCTCGCACTGGTGGATCTACGATCCGGATGGGCGGGGTATCCCGATGGACTTCGTGAACGTCTGGGCGGCCGGGCGGCTCGTGCTGGAGGGCCATGCCGCGCAGGCCTATGACTGGGAGATCCAGAAGCAGATCGAACTCGCGGTGCTCGGACAGAATTTTCCCGGCCTTTTCCCCTGGCACTATCCGCCGCCGTTCCTCTTTGTCGCATCCTTGCTGGCGCAATTTCCGTATGCGGCCGCCTATATCGGCTGGGTGACTGTTAGCCTCGTGCCATACTTGGCAATGATGCGCGCGATCGTCGGCCGGCCGTTCGGCTGGCTGCTCGCGGTCGCTTTTCCGATGGTGTTCAACAACACGATGGCCGGGCAGAACGGCTTTCTCACCGCGGCGCTTATCGGCGGGACGCTCTATCTGATGCCAATTCGGCCCGTGCTCGCCGGTGTGTGCCTCGGACTGTTGAGCTACAAGCCGCAATACGGCCTGTTGTTTCCGATCGTGCTGATGGCAGCCTCGCAATGGACCGTGTTCTTCACCGCCGCCGTGGTCGCTGTCGCGATGGCATTCGCTTCGTGGCTCGCGTTCGGTACCGAGAGCTGGCAGGCCTTTTTCCATTGGATGCCGATGTTCTCGCAGGCGTTCCTGACCGAAGGCAAAGCGACCTGGTGGAAATTGCAGAGCCTTTTTTCGCTGGTCCGCTATCTCGGCGGCACGGAAGCATTGGCCTGGACATTCCAGTGGATCCTGACCGCGGCGGTCGCGGTGGTCCTCGTGCTGATGTGGCGCAGCCGCGTCCGATATTCGTTGAAGGCCGCCGCGCTCGCGACGGGTACTCTGCTGATCACGCCCTACCTCTTCATGTACGACATGATGGTGCTCGCCGTGCCCGTGGCTTTCCTGATCCGTGCCGGGCTCAGGAGCGGTTTTCGCAGTTATGAGCTTCCGGCCCTGGGATGCGCGCTTGCCCTGATCGTTACTTTCGATTTTTCCGGGCAACCCCTCGGGCTTGGCGCCACGCTGATTGTGGGCGGCCTCGTGCTGCGCCGTGCCGGTCCCTGGTGGCGGCGGGACCTGTCGTCGTCGCCGATGGTTGTCGCGCGGGCTTAGGCCCGCCCTCTGACGGTCATTTTTGCGTCTTGTCATCGGGCCTGAATAGTTGTTCAGTTCTTCACCGCGAGCTCTGCGGCATCGCGGAAAAACGACAATATGCGCGTCGTCCGGCCGGCCAATACGGCTCTTCAGGCGCGTACGGGGACGAGAAGCGCTATGGTTTATCGGCGAACCCACCAAGTCGTAAAACGTCTGGCGGCGCGGCGCAGCGCGATCCTGGCAGCGGCTCGGCATGCCGCAGCAGAGGCCGGCATGGCCGCCGTCCAAATCGCTCCGGTAGCGGTCCGCGCCAATGTCGCCGCCGGAACGGTCTATCGCTATTTCCCTTCCAAGGCCGATCTGATTTCCGAACTGATCGCGGAGGTCTCACGTGATGAACTTGCCGCGATCCGTCGTGCGGCGGATGCAGCGCCTGGACCGTCCTCGGCGTTGGCGGCCGCGGTGACGACCGTCGCGGTGCACGTGCTGTCGCAGCGCAAGCTCGCCTGGGGGATTTTGGCCGAGCCGGTGGATGTCGACGTTACCGCATCACGACTGGCAAGCCGGCGCGAAATCGCGGGCGAGATCGCAATCAGGATCGATGCCGCGGTGCGGGCAGGGCATCTGCCCGCACAGGACACGACAATTGCCGCGACCGCGCTGCTCGGCGCATTGCATGAATCGCTGGTCGGGCCGCTTGCGCCGGAAAATGTCGAGGATCCCGTCAAGCTGCGCGACGCCGTACAAACCGTCACACTGCTCGCGCTGCGCGCGGTCGGCGTGATGGATGCCCGCGCCCGGGGTCTCGTGGTGCAGGCGGTGCTGCCGGCGAGGGCGCTGCTCGGGGCGTAAAAAGCCGGCATCCGACATCGATTTGGCGCAACAATTCCGCACAATAAGGCGTTTGCCGCGGGATCGGCGAGCATTCACAAGCGGAAGGAGCGAGCTATGACCACGACATCCGGATCGGCCAAGTGGCAGGGCGGCATCAAGGACGGCAAGGGCGCGATCTCGACCAGAAGCGGCGCGCTGAAGGATTACCCTTACGGCTTCGCCAGCCGCTTCGAAGGCAAACCGGGATCAAACCCGGAAGAACTGATCGGGGCGGCGCATGCCGCCTGCTTCACCATGGCGCTCTCGTTGATTCTCGGCGAGGCGAAGCTTACGGCCGAGCAAATGGAAACCAAGGCCGACGTCACGCTGGAGAAGCAGGGCGAAGGTTTTGCCATCACCTCCGTGCACCTGACGCTGAATGCGAAGGTGCCGGGAGCGGACAAGGCCAAACTGGAGGAACTGGCAGGCAAGGCAAAGGCGGGATGCCCTATCTCAAAGCTGTTCAACACCAAGATCACGCTGGAGACGACGCTGCTCTGAGCCGAGGACGGGCGTCCCTGATGAGATCGCAGAAGACCTGCGCCTCACATATCGGCGTCGCCATCCGGGCCAACCGAGGCGATGCGCACCATATTGGTCGTGCCCGGAGTGCCTAGCGGCACACCGGCGACGATGATGACGCGCTGGCCGGCGCGGGCGAAGCCGTCGCGAAACGCGATCGAGCCGGCGCGGCTGACCATGTCGTCCAGGTCCTTTGCGTCTTCAGCGACGACACAATGTACTCCCCAGACCGCCGACAGTTTGCGTCCGGTGGCGATATTCGGGGTGATCGCCACTACCGGCGGCTTCGGCCGCTCGCGCGCGACCCGCAGCGCGGTGGATCCTGAACTTGTCCAGCAGATGATCGCCGACAAATCCAGAGTCTCGGCGACCTGCCGCGCGGCATCGGCAATGGCGTCGCCAACGGTAGGCTCCGGTTCGGCGCGCTGTGCATTGACCACGCCCCGATAGGTCGGGTCGCGTTCCACTTCCTCGCCGATGCGATTCATCGTCGAGACCGCTTCGATCGGAAATTTGCCGGCCGCAGATTCCGCCGACAACATGATGGCGTCGGCGCCTTCGTAAACGGCGGTCGCGACGTCGGAAACCTCCGCGCGCGTCGGCACCGGAGACTGGATCATCGATTCCAGCATTTGCGTGGCGATTACTACGGGCTTTCCGGCGCGTCGCGCCAGCCGTGTCATCTGCTTCTGAAGGCTGGGCACGCGCTCCAGCGGCAGCTCGACCCCGAGATCGCCGCGCGCCACCATCAAGGCGTCGCAAGCCTCCACGATTTCGGGAAGGCGGTCGATCGCCTGCGGCTTTTCAATCTTGGCCATCACGGCAGCACGGCCGCGGATCATCTTCTTGGCTTCGTTCACGTCCTCGGCACGCTGCACGAAAGACAGCGCGACCCAATCGATTCCGGTCACCAGCGCGGCTTCGAGATCGGCGCGGTCCTTTGGCGTCATGGCGGACACCGGCAGGTCGGTATCCGGCAGGCTGACCCCCTTGCGATCAGACATCTTGCCGCCGATCACGACGCGGGTAATGGCGCGCTCGGGAGAAGTTTCCTCGGCGATCAGGCGCACCTTGCCGTCGTCGAGCAGCAGAGTGTCACCGGGTCGGAGCGCAGCGAGAATTTCCGGATG
>JAICIT010000082.1 GCA_025960445.1 Bradyrhizobium sp.
GGCGTGTTCTATCCGGAAAAACTGACGCAGGCAAAAGAGCTGGAATACGCCGCATCCAAACTGACCTCGATCGAGATCAACGGCACTTATTACGGTTCGCAGAAGCCAGAGAGCTTTCGGAAATGGGCGCGCGAGGTACCCGACGGATTTGTGTTCTCGGTGAAGGGACCGCGGTTCGCAACCAACCGCCGGGTGCTGGCTGAGGCCGGCGATTCCATCAAACGGTTCTATGATTCCGGCGTGCTTGAGCTCGGAGACCGGCTCGGTCCAGTTCTCTGGCAATTCGCCCCGACCAAGAAATTCGACGAAGCAGATTTCGGCAAATTTCTGGAGCTGCTGCCGCGCAAGCTAAACGGACACGCGCTCCGCCATGTCGTCGAGGTGCGGCATGACAGTTTCCGTACTCCAGCCTTCACTGCGCTGCTTCGGAAATTCGAGACACCCGTTGTGTTCGCCGAACACGGCACCTACCCCGCAATAGCGGATGTCACTGGCGATTTCGTTTATGCGCGGCTGCAAAAGGGCAATGATCAAATCAAGACCTGTTACCCGCCGAAGCAGCTCGATGCCTGGGCAAAGCGGCTGCAAAGTTGGGCCGCCGGCGGAGAACCGGACGATCTGCCGCGCGTCGATGCCGGCAAACCAAAGAAGACACCGCGTGACGTCTTCGCCTATGTGATCCATGAGGGTAAGGTTCGCGCGCCGTCAGGCGCCATGGAATTGATCGAACGTGTGACCTGAGCGTTGAGCGAAATGGCTAAATCCGGCAAGCTCTTCACCATCGGCTATGAGCAAACGCCTGCAAAAGCCGTGCTCGATGAGCTGGAAAATGCCGGCGTCAAGCTGCTGGTCGATGTGCGCGCGGTCACCTCGTCACGACGCCCCGGCTTTTCGAAGAACCAACTCGCCGCCGGACTGGACGAGCGCGGGATTTCCTACCTGCATCTGCGCGGGCTCGGCACCCCGAAGGAAGGCCGCGAGGCGGCGCGCAGCGGCAAATTCGACGCGCTGCATAAGATTTATGCGAAGCACCTGAAAACGTCACAAGCCAAGGAAGAACTCGACGAGCTGACGTCGCTGGTAAAGAAATCCGGGCCGGTCTGCCTTCTCTGCTATGAGCGGGACCACCGGCACTGCCATCGGCAATGGATCGCGGAAATCATCGAACACCGCGACGGCGTCAAGATCGAAAATCTCGCCGCCCGGCAGGTCTGAACAGAGCAAGCGAGTTGCTTGTCACGCTTGGCTGGCGAGCGAGAACGTGCCTTCCATCATCTGAACGCAGGCGCCGCCGACATGCGCCGAGACAACAGCGCCGCGCTCTTTACGCACGCGGGTGTGAAGCAGGCTGGGCCTGCCCATATCGAAGCCCTGCCCTAACAGCAGTTTCAATTCACCATCTTTTTCATTCGCGAGATCGGCGAGCAACGCCGCGGTAGCCACCGTGGCGCTGCCGGTTGCGGGATCTTCCGTAAGGCCGCTCGAGCCAGGAAAAAACATCCGGGCCTGAAGGTCGCAGGGCTTTTCGGCGGTCGGCACGTCGCGCGTATAGAGGTACACCGCAAAAGCGTCGTCGCAGGGCAGTATCCGCGCAAAAGCGGCAGCGTCGGGCCTGGCGCGCCGAAGTGCATCTCGCGAACCCAATTCCGCGACCAGGAAAGGCATTCCTACCGACACGATGACAGGCGAATGCCGATCGGTCGTGACGTCGCTGGCCAAGAGCGAAACGCAGCCCGCCGCCTGCTCGCTGCCAAATTGCGTCAGCCTGCTCAGGGATTGCGGCGCGGCGAGTTCGGCGCCGACAACCCTGCCCGCCTCGTGCAAAATTTCAATGCCGACCAGACCGGCGGCTTCCTCGAATTTGAGCCGCGCTGGCGGTTTGGCCGCCCTCGCGGCCAGCACGAAAGCGGTGCCGACATTCGGATGGCCCGCGAACGGAATCTCTGAGGTGACGGTGAAGATGCGTACCTTCGCGTCATTGCCGGAATCGCGCGGCGGCAGCACGAAAGTTGTCTCGGAATAGTTGAACTCGCTGGCGATGGCCTGCATCTGCGCGGTCGAGAGCCCGCTCGCATCGAGTACCACCGCGAGCGGATTGCCGCCAAAAGCGCGATCGGTAAAAACGTCCACAGTTACGTAGCGGCGTTGCATCGGGTGTTCTTCCAAATTGACTCGTCAGCCGGTTATCCCTGCTCAATCGAGCGTGCGGCGGAAGCGCGTCACGGCGATGGTCATGGCCAGCAGCATGAGCGCAAACAACGCAATCGTATCATATTCGAGATTTTGCAGCGCCGCGCCCTTTAGCATGATCGCTCGCACGATTCGCAGATAATGCGTCAAAGGCAGCCCCTCGCCGATATACTGCGCCCAGACGGGCATGCCAGCGAACGGAAACATGAAGCCTGACAACAAGATGCTCGGTAGAAAGAACATCATCGAGAGCTGCATCGCCTGCAACTGGTTCTGGACGATGGTGGAGAACGTGTAACCGATCGCGAGATTGGTGGTGATGAACAATGTCGAGAGCAGTGCCAACATAATGAGGCTGCCGCGCACCGGCACCCCGAACAGCAACACGCCAATGCCGACGATGAGGGTGGCCTGGACAAAGCCGACCAGCACGTACGGCACGATCTTGCCGAACATCACTTCTATCGGCCTGATCGGCATCGAGAGCAGGCTTTCCATGGTGCCGCGCTCGATTTCGCGCGTGACCGAAAGTGCGGTGAAGATCAGCATGGTCATGGTCAGGATGGTGCCGACAAGTCCGGGCACGATGTTCAGCCGTGACGACGCCGCCGGATTATAACGCGCATGGGCGCGGATCTCGAAGGGTGGCGCCGCCGGATCTCCGGTGAACAGATCGTGCTCCAGCGCCGTCTGCGCCACCACACCGAGCGTGGACATCGCCGAACCTGCCGCAACCGGATCGGTCGCGTCGGCCGCAACCAACAGCGCCGGTCGTTCACCCCGCCGCACCGCGCGCTCGAAACCCCGCGGTATTTCCACGCCGAACAGCACCTTGCCTGACAGCAGCAGATTGTCGAACTCGGCGACGTCGTGCACCTCCCGTGTAAATCGGAAATAGGCGGTATTCTCGAGAGCCTTCAAGATCGAGCGCGCGACATCGCTGTCCTCCTGCAACAGCACGGCGGTTGGCAGGTTGCGCGGTGTGGTATTGATGGCATAGCCGAACAGCAAAAGCTGCATCACCGGAATCATCACGATCATCGCGAACGAGACCCGGTCGCGCCGGAGCTGGATGAATTCCTTGATCACCATCGCAAAGCTGCGCCGCCAGAAACCGAACCGCGGCTCCGGGATTTCGCCTCTTCGAACAGGCTGATCCACCATGCTCATTGGAAATTATCCTTTGAGCGGGTCATTAGCTCGATGAACACATCCTCCAGCGACGGCTCGCTGTGCTGCCAGTGCAAGCCCTTATCGTCGCGCCAGGGCGCGATCGTGGCGTCGAGCGCCGCTTTGTCGCGTCCAGATACATGCAGGCTGGTGCCGAACGGCGCCACCATGTCGACGCCGGGCTTGCCGGCGAGTTGATCTTGCAGCGTATGAAGCTGGTCGCCTGTGACTGTGTAAGTCGACAGCGCTGATTTGGCGATCACTTCCTCCACGGTCCCATGCGCGAGCAGATAGCCGTAGGCGATATAAGCGATCTCGTGGCAGCGCTCGGCCTCGTCCATGTAGTGGGTCGAGACCAGCACGGTCAGCCCTTCCGCCGCCAGCGCATGGATCTCGTTCCAGAAATCGCGCCGCGCCTTCGGATCGACGCCGGCCGTCGGCTCGTCAAGCAGCAGCAGTTGGGGGTTTGGCAAGGTGCAGGCGCCGAGCGCCAGCCGTTGTTTCCAGCCGCCGGATAGCTCGCCGGCGAGTTGTTGCTCACGGCCGCTCAGTCCGAGGCGGCTGATCATGTCACGAGCGGCGCCTTGCGGATCCCGCATGCCGTAGAGACGCGCGACGAACTCGAGATTTTCCCGCACCGACAGATCCTGGTACAGGCTGAACCGCTGCGTCATATAGCCGACCTGGCGCTTGATCTTGTCCGCGTCGCGTCGGATGTCATAGCCGAGACATCTGCCCTCGCCGCTGTCGGGCGTCAGCAACCCGCACAGCATGCGGATGGTGGTGGTCTTGCCGCTGCCGTTCGGACCGAGAAAACCGTATATGGTGCCGCGCTTCACCTGCATCGACAGGTCATGCACCACCTCGCGGCCGTCGAACGATTTCGACAGGCCATGAACGTCGATCGCGATCTCGGGAGCGGAGACTGGTGCCGCAATCATTGCTTCTCGGCCACCGGCGTTCTGGAATTGAGAAACACGCTGATCGGCTGGCCCACACGCAGCACATCGGGCCGCGCGGGCCGCGCCTGGATCAGGTAAACGAGCTTATTGCGTTCATCCAGACTGTAGATGACGGGCGGGGTATATTCCGCCGTGGTCGCGATGAAATATATCTTGGCGGTGAGATCAGCAGCGCAATTGTCGCAGGTAACTCGCACTTCATCGCCAATAGCGAGCTTGGGTAGCTCCGTTTCGGGCACGTAAAATCTCAGCTTCATGTTGCCAGGCGGCATGATCGAGATCACCGGCCGCTGCGCCGGCACGGTCTCGCCCTCCCGAAAATAAATCTGCTGAACGGTGCCCTCCACCGGAGCATAGCCGATCCGTCGTGCCAGCCTGGTCTGTGATGTGTTGACGCGAGCTTCGGCCACCCGCAGCGCCGAGACCGCGGCATCGAGATTGGCTTGGGTTCCGGCGCCGGTCTTGCTCAGGGAGGCGGCACGCTCGTAACTCTGCCGCGCGTTGGCGAGCGTGGCGTTGTTCTGGTTTAGATCGGCCTGCTGCAGATCGTCATCCAGTGAATAAAGCTGCATGCCTGGCTTGACCTGGTCGCCCTCGCGGACGTTGAGCTGGGTCACGCGTCCGGACTCATCGGGGCTGACGAAAATCAAATCCGCTTCGACCCAGCCCTGATAACCGGGATCCTTCGGCTGATTGCAGCCTGCGAGCACTGCGGCGAGCGCGATCGCCACAGCTACTCGAATCGCCGATCGCGACGAAGTCATTCGGTCCTCCGCTCGCCAAAGATCAGGTCGAGATGGACGCGAAGCATCCCGATGGCATCCAGCGGCGCGTGCTTGCCGAACAGTCCCTGCCAGATCACTGCCACGATTGCCGGCGCCACCACGATCTGTGGAAACCCTGTCAGCGATTTTTGCCGGATTTCGCCGCGGCTGATGCCGAGTTCGATCATCGAGCGCATGGCTTCCATGCCGCGCGAGACGACTTCGCGATAATAAAAATCGGAGATGCTCGGAAAGCGCGCGCCTTCCGCGACGATCAGGCGAATGATGTCGCCGCGCCTTGTCGATACGACCTCCTCCGCAAACGTCTGTGCAAATCTTTCCAGGGCCGCCCGCACCGATCCGCCGGGAGGTGGCGGCGATGCCAAGCGGCCGATCAGCGGCACCAGCGCGGTCCGTATCAATTCCTGGAACAGCGCCTCCTTATCCCTGAAGTGGAGATAAATCGTGCCCTTGGCGACGCCGGCGCGTTTGGCGACGTCATCCAGTCTGGTCGCGGTGAACCCGCGCGAGATGAATTCGTCGAGCGCAGCATCGATGATGGCTTGACGCCGTTCCGCAGCCCGTGCCGCGCGGCCTGAGCCGGGATCGCCCGGCTCAGCCTTGGCCGAAGCGGACTTAGTCGAGGCGGCCTTGGGGACCCTCGTCGTGGCGATCTTGGCCTGCCCGCGACTGACCGGTTTCGCAGCAGCCTTTTGCGATGGCCTGGTTCGTTCTGTGGACATGCAAATAAAATGACTGACCGGTCAGTCATTGTCAACGGCAGAAACGAGCGAAAGACCTTCACATCGCTGTTATCGGAGGCAATCAACCGGCCATCGCCTCCGAGGGAGGCGTCATCCGGCCCGAACAGATTGCTGTGAGCTAACCTTTGGCGTCGCAGGCCCAGGCGCGTATGACGCATTCCTTGCCGCCGAACTCGTAGCACTTGCGCATCGCCGCATTCAGCGAGCTCGAAATGCGCGGCTTGACTGCATAGCCGTGCGGGCCGCACGGGTTGCTCAAGTCGATTGCCAAGGCGGCGCAAGCACGCTTCATCGTCAGCGCAGTGCAGTCGCCCTTGCATTGTTTGAGCGCGACATCGCGCGCACTGTTCTCGGCCGGATAGTCATAGGCCTGGCCATAAGCGCCGCATTTGCCGACTGCGAATGCTCCCGCGGCCGATGAAGACGCGGCCGCGCACAACAGCATCGCTACTGCACAGATGACGCGACAAAACGAACGCTCAACTAGAATCAACGTCCCCTCCCCCGAAGCAAGCTGGCGGGAATTTAGGGGGCACGACGTTTAAAGTTGGTGAACGACACGGGAAGCGAGCGCCCTGCCGCGACGAAGCTCGAAGCGAGCCGTACTCAGGAGCTGCGGGCAGTCTCAAGCGCCTCGGGCGTATCGATGTCAAGGAAAGCGCTGTGGCCTTCGACCGGGACCTCCGCCACCGCCTCACCATGTTTCGCGATCAGATGGCGAGCGCCGATGTCGCCGTCGAGCGTCATCAATTCGTTGAAGAAGCGCCGCGACCACAGCACTGGGTTGCCGCGCCGACCATCGCTGACGGGCACTACGATCAGATTGCCGCGATCCGGCGCGAAGCTCTCTATCATCCGATCGATCAGCCGCGCCTCGATCAACGGCATATCGCCGAGGCAAATCACCGCGCCGTCGGCGCTATTGGGCACGGCTGCGATCCCCGCCTTGACCGACCCGGCGAGACCTTCGGCGAAATCCGGATTGTGCGCGAAGGTTACGTTAAGTCCGTGCAACGCGTTCTGAACATCATTGGCCTGGTGTCCGGTGACGACAATCACCCCTTGCGCCCTGGAAGCCAGTGCCTGCTCCGTCACGATCCGCACCAGCGGCTTGCCGCCTAATTCGGCCAGCAGCTTGTTCGGCCCGCCCATGCGGGTTGAACGTCCCGCGGCGAGTATGATCGCAGCCACATTGCGGTTGGTGTCGGTGGCAAGGCTCTCGCGCGGTTGCGGTCGCGTCACGATCTCCATCAGCAGCCCGCCAACCCCCATGCTCGTGAGATCGCTGCGCGTGACTTTCAGTCCCGCCAATAGACGCATCAGCACCCAATCGAACCCGTTCTCGACGGGAGAACGCGCGCAGCCCGGCGCGCCCAGCACTGGCACTCCGTTGGCATTGCCGATCAGGAGCAGGTTTCCCGGGTCAACAGGCATGCCGAAATGCTCGACTTCCCCACCGATGCCTGAAATCGCCGCCGGAATCACATCGCGGCGATCAGCAATCGCCGACGCCCCGAACACGATCACCAACTCCGCACCGAGTCCGAGCAATTCCTTGATGGCATCTTTGAGCGTGGACTCGTCATGCGGCACGCGGCGTTCGGCGACGATGGTGGCGCCGGCTGGCGCAAGCCGCTCGGCCGTCACGCGCAACGTCTTCTCGACGACCTTGGGGCTAAGTCCCGGCAGCAAAGTCGACACGATGCCGACGCGCTTGATGACATACGGCGCGATCCGCAGCGCGCCGCCGCTGGCCGCCGCGACTGCCGCATCACGCAGCTTCGCCTCCACTCCGAACGGAATGAGTTTGACGGTGGCGATCATCTCGCCTTCGACTACCGGCTTGTAGGCGGCGAGCGTCGCGAAGGTGATCGCCTCATCGACGTCATTGATGCGGTCGACCTTGGCGCGATCGATCACGAGCACGCCCGGCCTGGCCGCGAACAGATTGGCCCGGCCCGTGAATGCGCGCTCGACGTTGATGCCATCCCCGGCGACGGCTTGCGCGATTCCGGCCGCGGCGACATCCTCGGAAACATCACCGTCCTCGAGCCGAACCACCACGATTTCCTTGACGCCGGCGCGGGTCAGCGCCTCGACTTCGACCGCGCCGATGGTTGTGCCCTTTTTCAGCACCAGCGAACCTTGTCGCAGGGTGTGGACCGTGACGCCACCCACCGCGTCTGCCGGACTGGCGGGACCGAATTTCATGCCGCGGTTTCTTTCGGGAGCCGCAACTGCGCGGTGATCTCGGCCATGATGGCGACCGCGATCTCGGAGGGCGAGACTGCACCGATCGGCAATCCGATCGGCGCGTGAATACGCGCGACGTCCGACTCTTTTGCGCCCTGCGCCTTCA
>JAICIT010000083.1 GCA_025960445.1 Bradyrhizobium sp.
CAGGAGGTGGCGCCATGAGCCGGCTCGCCTATCACCTGGATATCGAGCCGCACCGGATCGCTGCGATGATCCTGCGCTACTGGTATCTGCTGCTCTCGTCGTGGCCGCGACTGCTGGAGCTGCTTTACTGGCCGGCGCTGCAGATCATCACGTGGGGCTTTTTGCAGACCTACATCGCGCAGAATGCGGGATTCTTCGCGCGCGCCGGCGGCACGCTGATCGGCGCGGTGATCCTCTGGGATATCCTGTTTCGCGGGCAGCTCGGATTTTCGATTTCTTTCCTCGAGGAGATGTGGGCGCGCAATCTCGGTAACCTGATGATGAGCCCGTTGAAGCCGATCGAGTTTCTGCTCTCGCTGATGGTGATGAGCCTGATCCGGCTCACCATCGGCGTAATTCCGATGACGCTGCTGGCGATGTTCTTCTTCCGGTTCAATTTCTACGCCATCGGCCTGCCGCTGATCGCGTTTTTCTGCAACCTGATCTTCACAAGCTGGTCGGTCGGCATCTTTGTGTCGGGGCTGGTGCTGCGCAACGGCCTTGGCGCTGAGAGCATCGTCTGGACGTTGATGTTCGGGCTGATGCCGCTGGTATGCATCTACTATCCAGTGACGGTACTCCCGAACTGGCTGCAATATGTCGCCTGGTGCTTGCCGCCGACCTATGTGTTTGAGGGCATGCGGGCGCTGCTGATCCAGCATGTGTTTCGGCCCGATCTGATGATCTCGGCGCTGGCGATCAACGCTGTGCTGCTTATCGGCTCTTTCGCCGGCTTCATGGCGCTTTTGCGCAGCGCCAAGCGCAACGGCTCGCTGCTACAGGGCGGCGAATAGCCCACTTATCCCGTGGATTTTGCGGCTTTTCTCCTTGCGCGACGCAGCAATATACCGATCTGTGCATTGACGGTTTATTACGTATTCGGCACTATGTTGCGATGCAAAAGAAACTTGAGGAATACATGCCAATCGGTGAGTTCGGCGGCGCACCTCCCCTGGTGGCCGAAGGTAGCCCGGCGCTTACCACGCCGATGTACTGGCTGTACGAAATGGCGCAGGCATCGCTCAATCCGGCGCGCGCCGTCACCGACGCAACGAAGATCTTGTTTCAGAACCCCCTTAATCCCTGGTCCCATACCGAGCTTGGCAAATCCATCGCGGCCGGCTGCGAACTGTTCGAGCGCACGACGCGACGCTACGGCAAGCCTGAATGGGGCATCCACGACACGGAGGTCAGCGGTGTCCGCACCCCGATCGATATTCGCGTCGTATGGGAAAAACCGTTCTGCCGGCTGTTGTACTTCGACCGCAAGCTGACCCGCCCGGTGCGTACGCCGCAGCCGCGCTTGCTGATAGTGGCGCCGATGTCGGGCCATTATGCGACGCTGTTGCGCGGCACCGTCGAAGCCTTTCTGCCGACCCATGAGGTTTACATCACCGACTGGACCGATGCCCGCATGGTCCCCCTGACCCAGGGCCGCTTCGATCTCGATGACTATGTCGATTATGTTATCGAGATGCTGCACGTCCTCGGTGGCAACATGCATGTGATGGCGGTGTGCCAGCCTTCGGTGCCCGTGGTGGCCGCGGTTTCGATCATGGAAGCCGAGCGCGACCCCTTTGTTCCGCTTTCAATGACATTGATGGGCGGTCCGATCGATACCCGTCGCAATCCCACCGCGGTCAACAACCTCGCGGCGGAGCGCGGCATCGACTGGTTTCGCAACCACGTCATCACCAAGGTGCCGTTTCCGCATCCCGGCGTAATGCGCGATGTCTATCCAGGGTTCCTGCAGCTGAACGGCTTCATCAGTATGAATTTCGATCGCCACATGGACGCGCACAAGAACCTGTTCAAGGATCTCGTGAAGGGCGACGGCGACCTGGTCGACAAGCACCGTGATTTCTATGACGAATATCTCGCGGTGATGGACCTCACGGCCGAGTACTATCTGCAAACGGTCGATACTGTCTTCGTCAAGCACGCGTTGCCGAAGGGCGAAATGACCCATCGCGGCAAGAAAGTGGACCCATCGCGGATCACGCGCGTCGCGCTGATGACGGTGGAAGGCGAGAACGACGACATTTCCGGGCTCGGACAGACCGAAGCCACGCATGCGCTATGCAGCTCGATCCCCAATCACCGCCGCGTGCACTACGTGCAAAAGGGTGTCGGCCACTACGGCGTATTCAACGGATCGCGATTCAAGTCGGAAATCGTGCCGCGCATCTCCGATTTCATCATGTCGGCAGCGAACGCGAGACCATCATTGGTCGCGGTGAAGCCTACGTTGGCTGCCGCGGCGGAATAAGCGCCTGATTGCGCGAGTGTTAACGAGAGTTTGCCGTTGACACGCGAATCGGGGCTCGACTGCACCCGGCCGTTAACCCTTGGATGCCCCTCAGAAAACCCTGATTCTGGACCCGTTCAAGTCATGAGTGCGGCCTCATTCCTTGAAGGCGCTCGGGAGGGGTATTTAGTGTCTGACTTTTTTGGTCTGGACCCTTGCTATAGGGGCAGACGGTAACCCGCCCCCCTGTATATTGGGCAAATGATTTGTTTTTGCGCGGAGCGATTTCACTGGCGGCGGATATGGCAGAATCCGGGCGAACTCCTAATCCCCGGACTTACAGACATGGCCACTCGCGCCCTCCTTTATCGGCGGCCCTACGAACCTTCGACTCTTCTCGTCAAGCATGGCTCGCAAATCTACTCGGTTCGGCTGCGGCGACACCGTCGCGCCCGCCGTTACACGTTGCGGATTCATCCGAGTGACCGCGAAGCAATCCTGACCATGCCGCCGCGCGGCACCATCGCCGATGCAAAGGATTTCGCGCAGCGTCATGGCGGCTGGATCGCGGCGCGCCTCGGGCGCCTGCCGAAAGCGGCTCCGTTTCTTCCGGGCACCGTGCTGCCATTGCGCGGCGTCGCCCATAAAATCGTGCATCGCGCCGGTCAGCGTGGCACGGTGTGGACGGAAACACGCGACAACGGCGAACGGATTCTCTGTGTCGCAGGCGGTCTAGAACACGCCGAGCGGCGCGTGCATGATTTTCTCAAGCGCGAAGTTCGCCGTGACCTGCACAAGGCCGCGCAATTCTACGCCGACGAGTTGGGCGTCAAGGTGAAGCGGTTGTCGATCCGCGATCAGTCGAGCCGCTGGGGTTCCTGCACGTCGGCGGGTTCCCTGTCGTTCTCGTGGCGCCTGATTCTCGCGCCGCCCTACGTGCTGGACTATCTGGCCGCGCACGAAGTGGCGCATCTGGTGGAGATGAATCATTCCGCGCGATTCTGGAAAGTGGTCGCGAGGGTGTGCGGCCATGTCGAGCGGGCCAAGACCTGGCTCGACAATTCCGGCAACGATCTGCATCGATACGGCATTCAGGATTAGAGCCTCTTCGAGCGGGGCCTCCAATTCGCGTGAAGAAAACGCCTCAGGAGAAGCTGGAGAGCCGATTCTGATTCGATCAGACCGATCAGGCTTTAGCGGTTAGCGTCCAAACAGCCGGTCCACCAGCCAGCCGTCCAATCCACCGGCCGATTGCGGCCGCGCGGAGGTTCGCGTTGGGGCCGGTCGGGTTGGCGCGCCCGCGGGCGACAGAGAACTAACAGCCGCCGCATTCGATGTCGAAGCAGGCTGCAGCAAACCAGAGAAGAAGCCGCCCGATTGCGACCCCGGCAACGCCGCGACCGGCACGCCCTGATGCGCCACTTTCATGAAGCGGGTCCAGACTTCGACCGGCAGTCCGCCGCCGGTCGCTTTCCTGGTCGGCGAGTTATCGTCATTGCCGAGCCAGACGCCGGTGACAAGATTGGCCGTGTAGCCGATGAACCAGGCATCGCGGAAATCCTGGCTGGTGCCGGTTTTCCCAGCGGCGGTCCAGCCCGGGATCTCAGCCTTGCGCGCGGTGCCGCTGAGCAGCGTTTCCTGCATCATCGTGTTCATCATCGCGACATGCCGCGGTTCCATGACCTGGCCGAGCTGGTCGGCCGCCCGCGCATAGAGCAGTTTGCCGTCGCTGGTCCGGATCCTGGTCACGACATGCGGGGAAACGCCGAGACCGCCATTGGCAAAAGGCGCATACGCGCCGACCAATTCAGTCAACGAGACCTCGGATGTGCCAAGTGCGATTGTGGCATTGGCGTCGAGTTTCGACGAAATGCCAAGCCGGTGCGCGGTACGCACCACATTCTTGGGCCCGACTTCGATGCCGAGCCGCACCGCGACGGTGTTGAGCGACATCGCCAGCGCCTGCGTCAGGGTCACCGGACCGAAATATTCATGGCTGTAGTTCTCCGGCTTCCATCCCTTGACGTCGAGCGGCGCATCCTGCCGGATCGTTTCCGGCGTCAGGCCGGCTTCGATCGCGGTGAGATAAACGAATGGCTTGAACGCCGAACCCGGTTGCCGCTTGGCGGTTAGCGCGCGGTTGTACTGGCTTTCGGCATAATTGCGCCCGCCGACCATGGCCCGCACCGCGCCGTCTGGCGTCATCGCCACCAGCGCGCCCTGGCTTACGTTGAATTTGACGCTTTTCGCGGCGAGTTCGTCGATGATCGCGGCTTCCGCGGCCGCCTGCAGCTTTGGATCGATCGTGGTTTCGACCACGATGTTCTGGTCGATCTGTCCGACCAGGTCGTCGAGTACCTCGCCGATCCAGTCCGCCACGTAGTTGATGGTGCCGGCGCCCGCGGCCTTCACATTCAGCGCAGCGGGATGGCCGATCGCGGCTTGCGCCTGCGCCTGGGTGATGAATTTGGCATCCGCCATCGCGACAAGCACGGTCTGGGCGCGCTTGTCGGCGCCCTCGGGGTTGCGGTTCGGGGCCAGCCGCGACGGCGATTTGACGAGGCCCGCCAGCATCGCGGCTTCAGTCAGCGTGACGTTCCTTGCCGATTTGCCGAAATAGCGCTGTGCGGCGGCTTCGACGCCATATGCGCCTGATCCGAAATAGACCCGGTTCAAATACAGTTCGAGAATTTCCGCTTTGGAATGCTTGCGCTCCAGCCAGAACGCCAGTTCAAGCTCTTGCAGCTTCCGCTGCAGCGTCCGCTCCTGGGTCAGAAACAGGTTCTTCGCAAGTTGCTGCGTCAGCGTCGACCCGCCCTGCGAAACACTTCGATGCAGCACATTGGCCACGGCCGCGCGAAGAATGCCCAGCGGATCGATGCCGTGATGCGAGTAGAAGCGCCGATCCTCGATCGCGATGAAAGCTTTCGGCAAATAGGGCGGCAGGTCCTTTAGCGAGACATTGGCGCCCGGCATTTCGCCGCGCGTCGTCAACACAGTGCCGTCTAATCCAGCGATCTCGATGGTCGGCGGCCGTTTCGGAATCTCGAGAGCCTGGATCGCCGGCAGGTGCGCCCCCACCCAGACAACCATGCCGGTCAGCGCTATCGCCGCCCAGAGGCCGAGCACCGCGCCCCAATAGAAAACGCGAAACAGCCCGATGCGCGAGCGGCCCCGCGATTTGCGTTTGCGGGTCGCCCGACTGGCGCGGGGCTTCCTTTCAGGTGGCGGATCTTCGTCGGGTTCGCTTTCGCGCATGTTACCTTTAGCGGATGATTTTTTCGGCTGATCGTCCTCGGCGGGCGCGACGCGATCCTGCGGGCCAAGCCGTAGTTCGGAAAGCGAAGCCGCGAGCCCGAATAGCGGCTCTTTGCGTCCACGGCTTTTTTTCCGTCCCCACGCCATACGCAAACGCCACTCACCCGGATCCCGGAAGCAAGCTAACGCCTGCTGTTTAAGGGCCGGTTACGGAAAGCTTAATGCGGGATTAGGAGGTGCGGCAGCGTGTGATAAACCAACGCGATAAGAGCCAGGAGAGTGGCATGGGCTACATCGATCCGACCAGGGAAGTGTTCGCGCAGTTCAGGGCCAATGATCGCGCCGGCCCCATTCACATGCTCAATCTGGTCCGGCTACGAAAGCAGGCGGCCTATCCCGATGGACGGCAGGCAACTGGCGCGGAAGCTTATGCTGCCTATGGACGGGAAAGCGGGCCTGTATTCGAGCGGCTCGGCGGCCGGATTGTCTGGCAAGGCCGGTTCGAACTGATGTTGATCGGGCCTGCCGAGGAGCGCTGGGATCATTGCTTCATCGCCGAATATCCGAGCGTTGCGGCTTTTGCCGAAATGATCCGCGATCCGGTCTATCGGGAAGCGGTCAAACACCGCCAGGCGGCCGTCGAGGACTCGCGATTGATCAGGCACGCGGTTCTCCCGCTCGGAAAAACTTTCGGCGAGATTCCGGATTGAAGCGTTTTCGAGCGGAGCGTACGCCGCTTCGGGTGAAGAAACTCAGAAGAATGAGCTAGACCCAAAAAAATCGGCGGCCTCGCAAGGCCGCCGATCAGTGAGACCGAAAACGTGATGCGCTAGCCCGCCGGGCCGGTGTCCTCGATGATCGGGCCGAACAGCTCCCAGCGTTCGCCGTCGAACTTCATCATCTGCATCTGCTTGTTGATGCGGTAGTCCGTCGGCGATGTATTGACGACCATGCCGGGCAGCGAAAGACTGCCGACGAAGTTCTTCAGGCTGGTCGCCTGCCGCATGACGTTTTCGCGGGTCAGATCATCGCCGCATTGGCGCAGGATGTGCACCAGCAATTCCGCCGTCGAATAGCCGTACGTATTCACCGTGTTGAGCTTGTCGCCCTCGGGATAGTATTTGTCCATGAAGGCGAAGTAGGCCTTCAGGCCAGGATCGTCCTTCCACTGCGGATCGCCGGGGTCCTTGCCGTAGTTGGTGCTGATAATGCCCTTTGAGATGTCGAGCCCCGCGGGCTTGAGCGTCGCCGAGACCGGGCTTGCATTGATGTCGAGGATGTGGACCGGCTTCCAGCCGAGGTCGGCCACCTTCTTGATGGCTTGCGCGGCGAACTTCGGCGTCGACGCGTCGTACAGCAGGTCGGCCCCAACCGATTTCAGCTTGACGATTTGCGAGTCGATGGTCGGATCGGACAGCTCGTAAGACGCTTCGCCGACGATCATCGATGCGGCCTTACTGCCGAGGCCCGCCTTCAATCCGGTGATGTAGTCGCGGCCCAGGTCGTCATTCTGGTAAAGAATGCCGATCTTCGCATTCGGATAGTTTGTGAGAATGTATTTGCCGTAGATCCGGCCCTCCGTTTGATAGTTGGGATTGAATCCGATGGTCCATGGCGCGTTTTGCGGATCCGAGAAGCGCGAGGCACCCGTGGCCGCGAGCAGTTGCGGCACTTTTTTGGCGTTGAGGTATTTCTGGACCGCTGCATTGGACGGCGTGCCGATGAGCTGGAACGTAAACAGGACCTCGTCGCTTTCGACCAGCTTGCGTACCTGCTCCACCGCTTTAGGCGGACTGTAGGCATCGTCGTACTGGATCAGGTTCAGCTTGCGGCCGTTGATGCCGCCCTGCTCGTTGATCATCCGCAGATACGCGGCTTGGGTTTTGCCGATGCTGGCATAAGCGGAAGCGGGTCCGCTGAACGGCACGGTTTGCCCGATCTTGATTTCCGTGTCGGTCGCGCCGGTGTCATATTTCTTCTGCGCGGATGCTGGTGATGCCGATAGCGCAAAGGCAATCGCGGCACCGGTGACAAACTGAAAGATAGCGTTCCTCATATCGCTGCGTTTCCTCTTGTTATGATTGTGTCGATAGTCTTGTCCGACCGGTCCTACGGAGCTGGGCGGACGCCATCGCTCGAAGGATTGTGTCGGAAGGCGGGGACCGATGCAAGGCGATGCCAGCCGAAAAGGCCAGCGAACTTGATCCGAAAATAGCGCGATCAGGCCGCGGGCTGCGCCACGGCGACATCATTGGTGAGAAGATGGATCAGTGCGCTCTTGATCGCTGCCTGTCGCGTCGGCGCGTTAATCTGCGCTCCCAACAAATCCGTGACATAGAATACGTCGCGCGCCCGCTCGCCGAATGTAGCGACATGGGCGGAGGCGATGTTGAGGTTGAGTTTGGAAATCGCGGTGGTCAGTTCGTATAGCAGGCCTGGCCGGTCGAGACCGGACACCTCGATCACGGTGTAGCGGTCCGACCACTGATTGTTGATGATCACTTCCGGCTCCACCACGAAAGGCCGTGCCTTGCGCCCGGCGGCCCGCCGCGCCACCACTTCCGGCAGCCGCAACTTGCCTTCCAGCACATCCTCGATCATCTCGCCGATGCGGGTCGCGCGCCGTCCCTCATCCTCGTCGCGATCGTACTCTC
>JAICIT010000084.1 GCA_025960445.1 Bradyrhizobium sp.
CCTCACGTATTCCGTCTTGCGGGATTGTCCTCGGGCTGGGGCGCTTGCCAAGGCAGGCTCGAAAGGCGAGAAACCAAAGGGGACCAGGACACGGCAGCGGAGAACCAGTTGAGCATCAAGGGTAAGGCCTACCTCGCCGGAATCTACGAGCATCCAACCCGGCACGCACCAGATAAATCCACCGCACAGCTACACGCCGAAGTCGCCAAGGGCGCACTGCAAGATGCAGGCCTGACCAAGGCTGATGTCGACGGGTATTTCTGCGCAGGCGACGCCCCCGGCGGGGTCATGGCGATGGCGGACTATTTGGGCCTGAAGGTTCGCCATTTCGATTCCACCGACACCGGCGGCTGCTCCTATCTGGTCCATCTCGGCCACGCCGCGGAGGCCATAGCCGCCGGCAAATGCAGCATCGCCCTGATCACACTCGCCGGAAAGCCGCGCACCGGGGCGATGCCAGCGCGCGCGACCGGCGCCGAGCTCGATTTTGAGGCCGCTTACGGTGCCACCACGCACAACATTTACGGCATGTGCGCCATGCGCCACATGCATGAATTCGGGACCACGAGCGAGCAGCTGGCATGGATCAAGGTCGCTGCTTCTCATCATGCTCAATACAACCCGCATGCGATGCTGCGCGATGTCGTCACCGTCGAGGACGTCATCAACTCGCCGATGATCTCCGACCCGTTGCACCGGATGGATTGTTGCGTCGTTACCGATGGCGGCGGCGCGCTGATCGTTACCTCGGAAGCGATCGCGCGGGGCTTGAAGAAACCGCTGGTGCGAATGATCGGGCACGGCGAGGCATTAAAGGGACCCCGGGGCGGCAAGGATCTCAATCTGACGTACTCAGCCGGTGTGTGGTCGGGACCAAAGGCATTTGAAGAAGCCGGCGTGACCCCAAAGGACATCAAATACGCGTCGATCTACGACAGCTTCACCATCACGGTGCTGATGCAGCTCGAGGACCTCGGCTTCTGCAAGAAAGGCGAAGGCGGCAAGTTCGTGGCCGACGGCAATCTGATTTCGGGTGTCGGCAGGCTGCCATTTAACACGGACGGCGGTGGCCTGTGCAGCAATCATCCAGTCAACCGCGGCGGCATGACGAAGATCATTGAAGCGGTGCGGCAGCTTCGCGGTGAAGCGCATCCCAAGGTGCAGGTGGCAAATTGCGATCTCGCCATTGCTCATGGGACGGGCGGCTTGCTCGGCGTCCGTCACGCCGCCTCAACCTGCATTCTGGAGCGCGTGTAATGGACAGCAAAGTCAAATATCCGACGCCTCAGGGCAATCCGGAAACGAAACATTTCTGGGAGCAGACAGCCGAGGGCAAACTGCTGATCAAGCGCTGCAAGGCCTGCGGCGAAGCGCATTACTTTCCACGCTCGCTATGTCCGTTCTGCTTTTCCGATCAGACGGTCTGGGAGGAAAGCTCAGGCGAGGGCGAGATTTATACATTCAGCCTGATGCGAAAATCCGCAAGCGGCCCCTACGCGATCGGCTATGTGACTTTGAAGGAGGGTCCGTCGTTGCTGACCAATTTCGTCGACTGCGACATGGCGAAATTGAAAATTGGGCAGAAGGTAAAGGTAGTGTTCAAAACAACCGCCGGCGCACCGCTGCCGTTCTTCACGCCGATGAGCTGATACCTCATCCCGTAGAGCGCGCAATTGCGCGCGGCTCGAGGAATGAGACCAGGTTGCAAGCGGAACCGCTCTCATAGTTCGCGAGGGCGCAAAGGCGCTACCAGGAGGGATCAATGGCTGGAGGAACGCATCACAATGCCGATCAAGTACGATGAGTTGATGGCGCTGAAGAATTTCGGGCAGAAATACGCGTACACGGATCGCGAAGTGATGCTGTACGCCTATGGCATCGGAATGGGAGCCGATCCGATGGACGAGAGGGAGCTTGCTTTCGTCAACGAGGCTGTTGCCACTCCGCGTGCACTGAAGGTGATCCCGACCTTCGCTTCCGTCGCCGCCTGGGGGGCGGGCCCCGGAGAAATGAACCTGAACCGCGTGATGGTGGTCGATGGCGAACGGGACATCACCTTCCACCGGCCGCTCACCGTGTCCGCTCACATCACCGCCGACTCCAGCGTTCTCGACGTTTTCGACAAGGGCAAGGAAAAGGGCGCGGTGATCCGGCACAAGACCGTACTCAAAAACGAAAACGGCGAAGAACTGGCGACGCTGGTGGCTTCACGGTTCGCGCGTGGCGACGGCGGTTTCGGCGGGACGTCGGAAGGGCAGCCCGAGCCGCATAAAATCCCGACCCGCTCGCCCGACAAGACCATCGACATCTCGACCCGCCCGGATCAAGCGCTGGTTTACCGGTTGTGCGGCGACCGTAATCCGCTGCACTCAGATCCGGAATTCGCCAGGCGCGCCGGATTCCCGCGGCCGATCCTGCACGGCATGTGCACCTACGGGATCACCTGTCGCGGCATTCTGCAAACCTATGCCGATTATGATCCTTCAGCTTTCAGACAACACGTCGCGCGTTTTTCGTCTCCGGTCTATCCCGGCGAGACCGTGACCATGGACATGTGGAAAGACGGCAACGTGATTTCATTTGAGGCAAAGGTAAAGGCGCGCAACGTCTCCGTCATAAAGAGCGGAATGACGGTGCTGGCGTGATATAGAGTCCAGGGAGAGAACTCATGGGATTACTCGACGGCAAGGTGGCGCTGATCACCGGCGCGGGCGGCGGGCTTGGCGAAGCCTATGCCAGGTTGTTCGCGCGAGAGGGGGCGGCTGTCGTGGTCAATGACCTCGGTGGCCCGCGGGACGGCAGCGGCGCCGATCTTTCGATGGCGCAAAAGGTCGTGGACGCAATCAAGGCGGAGGGCGGCCGCGCGGTTGCCAATGGCGCCGATATTTCCACGATGGCCGGCGGACAGTCGGTGTTCGATGACGCTATCAAGAACTTCGGCCGAGCCGATATCCTCGTCAACAATGCCGGCATTCTGCTGGACCAGACCTTTGCCAAGGCGACGGAAGCTGGATGGGACAAGGTCCTGAAAGTGCATCTCAAGGGCACGTTCTGCGTCACCCAACCCGTGTTCCGCTGGATGCGGGAGAACGGGGGCGGTGTCATCGTCAACACCTCGTCCACATCAGGCCTCATCGGCAATTTTGGCCAAAGCAATTACGGCGCCGCGAAGGGCGGAATATGGGGGCTGTCGAACGTGCTGGCGATCGAAGGACGTAAATACAACATCCGGGTCTGGACGCTCGCCCCCGGCGCGCTGACCCGCATGACCGCGGATCTGCCGCGCTATATCGAAAACCCCGGCATGGCGCTTGGACCTGACGGCATTGCACCCGCCGTGCTATACATGGTGAGCGAATTATCCGGCGATCAGACCGGCAAGGTTCTCGGCGTTTCCGGTCCGCGCGGCGTGCGCGAAATGCGGATGATGGAAAAGCCGGGTTGGAAGCCGCCGCATTCCGGATGGAAGGCGGAAGATATCGTCCAGCACGCCAAGGAAATTTTCTTTTCCGATGAAGAGATCAAGATGGGCGCGCGCAGATTTTGAAGGTTGTCGTCATTCCGGGTCGGTCCTGGCGGACTGTCCCCGGGATCACGGAAGATGAGACAGAGGCACGAATGGCAAAACTTACTCACAAGGCCGAAGGCACTTTCGCGATCGCCCCGACGCCATTCCACGATGACGGCCGGATCGACGAAACATCGATCGACCGGCTGACCGATTTTTATGGCGAGGTCGGCTGCGATGGGGTCACGGTGCTCGGGATTCTCGGGGAAGCACCGAAACTTGAAGCTTCGGAAGCAGAGCTTGTCGCAAAGCGGTTTGTGAAACGTGCCGGCAGCATGCAGGTTATCGTAGGCGTTTCCGCACCCGGATTTGCGGCCATGCGCTCGCTGGCGCGCGCCTCCATGGATGCTGGGGCTGCCGGTGTGATGATCGCGCCGCCGCCGAACTTGCGTACAGATGACCAGATCATCGGCTATTTCAAGCAGGCGGCAGAAGCGATTGGCAGCGATATCCCTTGGGTGCTGCAGGATTATCCATTGACCTTGTCCGTGGTCTTTACACCAGCGGTGATCCGCAAAATCGTCATGGACAACCCGTCTTGCGTGATGCTCAAGCATGAGGATTGGCCGGGACTCGAAAAGATTTCCGCGCTGCGCGCGTTCCAGAAGGACGGCTCGCTCCGGCCGCTTTCGATCCTGACCGGCAATGGCGGGCTGTTTCTGGATTTCGAGATGGAGCGCGGCGCTGACGGAGCGATGACCGGCTACGCCTTTCCGGAGTTGCTGATCGACGTGGTGCGACTGTCCAAGGAAGCTCGGCGCGATGCCGCGCACGATCTGTTCGACGCCCATCTGCCTCTGATCAGATACGAGCAGCAACCCGGCGTTGGCCTCGCGGTGCGCAAATACGTGCTGCAAAAGCGAGGCGTGATCGCCTCCAGCGCGCAACGCAAACCGGCCTCGAGCCTCACCGCGATGGCGAAGGTCGAGGTGGACTATCTGCTCACGCGCGTCGCAAGGGTCGACAGGCGCGCCAATCTGAGGCCGCAATCGAGCGCGGCGGGTTGATCGCATGACACAAGCCGTTACCCCGCGTCCGGCGTCCACGGTCCTGTTACTCAGGGACGGAGCTGGCGGCGAAATCGAAGTGTTCATGATGGTACGGCACTACGAGATCGATTTTAATTCCGGCGCGCTGGTGTTTCCCGGCGGAAGCGTCGACAACGGCGATCAGGAGATCATTGCCAGACCGGAACTTTACTCGGGCGGCGAAGGGCTCGATGCGGGCTCCCTGAGCTTCCGGATCGCGGCGATCCGGGAGACTTTTGAGGAAAGCGGCATTTTGCTCGCGCGTCCCCGCGGTTCGAATTCCCTGGTGGAGCCCAGGCGGGCTGCAGAAATTGAGGGCCGTGATCGCGCCGCTCTGTGCGAGAGCAAGACGACGTTTTTGAAGGTGCTCTCCGAGAACGAAGTGGTGCTCGCACTCGATGAACTGGTGCCATATGCTCACTGGATTACCCCGGAAGGCATGCCCAAGCGGTTCGATACCTGGTTCTTTCTTGCCGCCGCGCCGCCGGAACAGGCCGGCGCTCATGACGGTAAGGAATCCACCGACTCCATCTGGGTTTCTCCGCGCGAAGCGCTGGCTGGTGGTGAGAGCGGCCGGTTCAAGCTGCCATTCCCGACCACGCGCAATCTCATCCGGCTCGGCAAACAGAGTAGCGTGAGGGCCGCGCTGAATGACAGCAAGGGCAGAAAGATCGTAACGGTCATGCCGGTGATGACCAAACTGAATGGCGGCCGCCAGCTTCGGATTCCGATTGAGGCCGGCTACGACGGCGACGTTTTTGAGGTCGGCGCGGCGGGTTGAAGCGCTCCGATCGACGCTGGCCCACAGCGAATTCGGGATGTTATCGCGGGCCGTCTCATATATTATCTGACCATTTGAAGCTTGGTGTTGATCACTATGTCATCCGCATTCGCGGCATTGCTCGCACGGATACGTTCATTTTCGCTCTCGATCGGGCAATTGACATTCGGCAGCTTCTTGCTGCTGCTGACTGTCATTGCCGCCACAAGCATGGCGAGCGTCATTGCGCTCAGGCACATCAACTCCACTTTTGCCGAACTCCAGCGATTGCAAAGCATCGGTGATCTCGCCGAGGAGATCGATCGGCGCATGAATGAGCTGCGGCTGGCGGCGCGAGATTTCGTCACTGACCAAGGCGCCAGACCGGACCGGGTGGGCGAGGCCGCCTCGGCCCTCAGCGCACTTTTGAAAAAAACACGGCTCGAGCTTGCGCCCGATCAACAGCGGATGATCGACGGGGTCACCGCACGTTTGCAGAATTACCGGGAGGGCATCGAGCGAGTCACCACTTTGATTGCCCGTCGCTCGGAATTGAATTCGGCGCTGCCGGAGACGCGCGAGCGTTTCGAGCAGGCGATTTCCAACCAGCCCGACCGGGCGGCCGCGAGAAGCCTGTTTCGGGCGCAGAACCAGGTCGCCGCGGCCTTGCTGGCGCATGATCCCGAAGGCGCGGAGCGGGCGGCGCAGGCCATGCGAACGCTGTCGATCGATGATCCGTCGCTTCGCTCGGCGGCTGACGCTTACGCGAATGCCATCACTGCGATTTCAGCGGTCGAGGCCGAGATCGGTAAATTGGACAAGGAGGTGTTGGGCACGGAAGGACGGCTGATCGGACGCGTCACCGAATTGCTGCGTGAAGTCAGCGCCCGACAGGGCCGGGTGCTGTCGCGAGATTTCGCGCGGACTCTGACCGAGGCTAGATGGCAGAGCATCATTCTGGGTATCGCTGGCGTCCTCATCGGGATTTTCGCGGCCCTGTTCGTGGTCCGACGCACGGTGCGACCGCTCGCATCGATTGCCGGTTCAATTCGCGCGCTCGCCGCGGGCCAGAAGGACGCCTCGATTCCCTCTACCGACGTGAGCAACGAAATCGGCGACATCGCCCGTGCGGCCGAAGTGTTCCGGCGCACTCTTGTCGACGCCGATAGCGCGCGAGAAGCAGCCGTTCGTGCGTTGGCCGAGCAGCGGCTGGCCGAGGAGAGCTATCGCAAGCTGTTCGAGGGTTCGGTCGACGGCATCTATGTGACGACCCCGGCTGGCGAGCTGCTCAATGCCAATCCGGCACTGGCTAAAATCATGGGCTATGACACGCCAGACCAACTGATCCGAAGCATCGGGGATGTCACCGAGACGATCTACGTTCATCCGGCCGCGCGTGCTGAATATCAGCAACTGATGCGACGCGATGGCATGGTACGCGAATTTGAATATCAGGTTCGCGACCGCAGCGGTGAAATTCTGTGGCTGTCGGACAGCGCCACAGCCGTTCGTGACGAAACGGGCGCTATCGTCCGCTATGAAGGGACGGTGCGGGACATTACCCATCAGAAGCGCGCCGAAGACGCAATCGCTGAAGGCCGGCGGCTGCTGCAACAGGTGATCGATACAGTGCCGGCGGTGATCAACGTCAAGGACAAGCAACTCCGCTACATCCTGATGAACCGCTATATGGCCGGCATTTTCGGCATTGAGCCTGCTGATGCGATCGGCCGAACCACCACCGATCTGATGTCACGCTACGGCGCGCAAAAGACCGACGAGAACGACAAGCGCGTGCTGGCAATTGGAAGAGAGCTCGGATTCTACGAAGAGGAGTATCTGGATTCGTCCGGCCATTTACGGCAATGGGTGGTGAACAAACTTCCCCTGCTGAATGCCGACGGTGAGATCGAAAACATCGTCACCGTTGCGCTCGATATCGGCGACCGCAAGCGCGGCGAACAGGAAATGCGCGCGGCAAAGGATGCCGCCGAGGCGGCCTTGCGCAATTTGCGGGAAACCCAGAACTCGCTGATCGAAGCGGAAAAGCTGGCCGCGCTGGGCAGACTGGTCGCTGGCGTTGCGCACGAGGTCAACAACCCCGTCGGCATCAGCCTGACGGTTGCTTCGTCGCTGGAGCGCAAGACGGCGCTGTTCGCCTCTCAAGTGGCGCGCGGCGAGCTTAGGCGGTCCAGCCTCAACGAGTTCCTCGAGACCAGCCGCGATGCGTCCTCGCAGCTGGTTTCCAATCTCAATCGCGCCGCGGAACTGATCGCCTCGTTCAAGCAGGTTGCCGCCGACCGCAATTACTCGGATCAACGCACCTTCGACCTGGGCGATTTGACCGAGCAGGTGGTGATGAGTCTGCGGCCGGGTCTGCGAAAGCACAATCTGGCGCTCAATGTCGACTGCGAGCCCAATCTCACCATGAACAGCTATCCCGGGCCGTACGGACAGGTGCTCACCAATCTCTTCCTCAATTCCGTCGCGCATGCTTTCCCCGACGGCAAACCCGGCGCGGTTGACATCAAGGTGAGGGGCTCCGGCAAGGACAACGTCGAGATTTTGTTTTCGGACAACGGGTGTGGCATGTCGCTCGATGTTCGCCGCCGCGCCTTTGATCCGTTCTTCACTACGCGCCGCGACCAGGGCGGCACCGGGCTCGGGCTGCATATTGTCTACAGCATCGTGACCAACCGCCTGGGCGGCCGGCTGCATCTGGATTCGCAACAGGGCGGCGGGACACGAATCCAGATCATTTTGCCGCGCGTGGCA
>JAICIT010000085.1 GCA_025960445.1 Bradyrhizobium sp.
AGCAACTGGTTCAGTTCGCGGGAGTCGAGCAGCAGCTCAGGACCAACGATCAGTTGGCCTCGATGCTCTCATTGCAGCAGACCGCGCAATCGACGCAGGCGCTGACGTTCGTCGGCAAAACCGCGATCGTCGATGGCAGCACGGCCCTGCTGGCAAACGGCGCGGCCACCTGGAATCTCGGTGTTCCGACCGACTCGAATGTCAGCATCTCCATTACCAACAGCACTGGGCAGACCGTCTACAGCAACAGCTACTCCGTCCAGGCTGGTCAGAACCAGGTCTTCGGCTGGGACGGCAAAGGCAACGACGGCACCCAATGGCCTCCCGGCCAATACAAAATGACTGCCACTGCTACGGACAGCGCCGGCAACCCCGTTGCAGTTACGACGCAGATCCAGGGTGTGGTCAATTCGGTCGATCTCACGCAAACGCCACCCTTGCTATCGATCAACGGCCAGACCTACACGATCAACCAGATCAAAGGCATCTCCGCCTAAGATTGTGGATCGTTGCAGGGCACCACTGCTCGCGCGTCGGCCTCGCAATGCTCGCCGCGAAAGCACCAGCGGTGCCGCAGCGGAGCGGGGCGTCGGGTGAACGAATTTCGGTTAATTCGGGGAGATTCGCATTGAAGCGTTAGGCTTAGGCAAATTTTAAGCCGCCGGGCGTAGGTTGTTGC
Organism: Bradyrhizobium sp.; assembly: GCA_025960445.1. Lineage (GTDB taxonomy): Bacteria > Pseudomonadota > Alphaproteobacteria > Rhizobiales > Xanthobacteraceae > Bradyrhizobium. Next base: position 680 of record JAICIT010000085.1, read on the forward strand.
GGTTAGTTCAGTGGTTGAGAGTTTGTGAGTACACCATGACAGAACCCCATCGCCCGAGGGTAAAATACGTCATCGGGCCTGACGGCAGCCCTTTAACCATTGCCGATCTGCCCGCGCCCGGCACCAAACGATGGGTCATTCGCCGCAAGGCCGAAGTCGTTGCCGCAGTCCGTGGCGGCCTGCTTTCCCTCGAAGAAGCCTGCAGTCGTTACACGCTGACTGTCGACGAATTCCTTTCCTGGCAGTTTTCGATCGATCAGCATGGCCTGGCGGGATTGCGCACCACCCGTATCCAGCAATATCGCCAGTAAAACCAGCTTCAGAACCAGCAGCATTCGACGAAAATCGGCTTCCTTTCGCGAAGCCGATTTTATCGACGTTGAATTTTCGCCGCAGCCCTTAACCCTCGTTAACCATATCGAAACCATCCCATAGGCAATAATTGCCCAGTCGGCTCTTGGGGCCGAATCTGAGGGGCAGTTGGTTTGCAGGGTCTGTTTGGTTTTCTGAGGGGTCTGGGCGCTTCGCGGTTGATGGCGATGGTCGCCGTAACAACCGCGCTGACAAGCTTTTTCGGCTTCGTCATCATGCGCGTCACCACGCCTCAGATGACAACCCTGTTCACCGAGCTCAGCCTTGAGGATTCCTCGGCGATCATCAAGGACCTGGAACGCCAGGCCATTCCCTACGAGCTGCGCAACGATGGCGCGGCGATCATGGTGCCAAAAGACAAGGTGACGCGGCTGCGCATGAAGCTCGCCGAGGGAGGCCTGCCGAAGGGCGCCGGCGTTGGCTACGAGATCTTTGACAAATCGGACGCGCTCGGCACCACCAGCTTCGTTCAGAACATCAATCATTTGCGCGCGCTGGAGGGAGAGCTAGCCCGAACGATACATGCGATCGATCGCGTCCAGGCGGCCAGGGTTCATCTCGTGCTGCCCGAGCGGCCTCTGTTCTCGCGCGAAGCGCCGGAGCCGTCGGCTTCCATCGTCGTGCGCGTGCGCGGTGCGCTCGAACCGCAGCAGATAAAGGCTATCCGGCATCTGGTCGCCTCCGCCGTCAATGGCCTCAAGCCTCAGCGCGTCTCGATCGTCGATGAAGCCGGGCAATTGCTTGCCGATGGCGCCAGCGGAGAGGCCGACAATAGCATTGCCGACGAGCGCCGCGCCGGGTTCGAGAAGCGGATGCGAAATCAGGTCGAGGCGATCGTCTCCTCAGTGGTGGGTACCGGTCGCGCCCGTGTCCAGGTCTCGGCCGATTTCGACTACAACAAGATCACCCAGACTTCGGATCGCTTCGACCCCGAAGGTCGGGTGCTGCGGTCGAGCCAGACCCGCGAAGAATCCTCTGCCACCTCGGACAATACCGGTCAGGTCACCGTTAACAATGAGCTCCCCGGCAATCAGAACAGGGACAATGCTTCCGCCGCGCGTGACCAGAGCAAGAAGACCGAAGAAACCAACAACTACGAGATCTCGCGCACCACAAAAACGGAAGTGACGGAGGCTGGACGCGTCAACCGCCTTTCCGTCGCCGTGCTGGTCGACGGCAGCTATGCCAAAAACGACAAAGGCGAGATGGTTTATCAGGAGCGCAGCAAGGAGCAGCTCGAACGCATCGCTGCACTGGTCCGCTCTTCGATCGGATTTGATCAAAAGCGAGGCGACCAGCTTGAGGTCGTGAACCTCAAATTCGCGGAAGCGCCGGCGGTGGCGCCCGTCGCCGAGCCGACCGGCCTTCTCGGGATGCTGCAGTTCACCAAGGACGACGTCATGTACGTCATCGAGCTCGGGGTGATGATGCTGCTCAGCCTGGTGGTGTTGTTCATGGTGATCCGTCCGCTGGTCAAGCGCATCCTTGCCTCCGAAGAGGTCGCTTCGCTGACCGGCGACGCAGTACCGGCGCTGAGTGATGGCACGGGGCAGAACCTCGTGCCCGGACCCAATGCGACCGCGCAAATGATCGACGTCGCGCAGGTGCAGGGACAGGTGCATGCGCAATCAGTGCACCGGGTAGGTGAACTGGCCGAGCGAAACCCGAACGAAACCGCTTCCATTGTTCGTCAATGGCTCAGCGAACAGCCCGCGTGATCTGATATGGCCGTACCGCAAATCACAAACACCAACGACATCACGAGCGTGATCTCCTCGCTGGCGGCGCGTCAGGGTGCGCGCCCCAAGGGTCCGGCGCTGAGCGGCCCCAGGCGCGCCGCGATCCTGATGCTGGCGCTGGGCGAACAATATGGCGGCAAGATATGGTCGTTGCTGGACGACGACGAGGTGCGCGAACTTTCGATGGTGATGTCAACGCTCGGCACCGTCGAGGCCGACATCGTCGAAGACCTGCTGCTGGAATTCGTCTCGCGTATGTCGGCTTCCGGCGCGTTGATGGGAACCTTTGACGGCACCGAGCGGCTGCTGCAGCAGTACCTGCCGCCCGAGCGCGTCAATGGCATCATGGATGAAATTCGCGGGCCGGCGGGTCGCAACATGTGGGAGAAACTCTCCAACGTGCAGGAAGAGGTGCTCGCAAACTATTTGAAGAACGAGTATCCGCAGACGATCGCAGTGGTGCTCTCGAAGTTGAAGCCGGAACACGCCGCACGCGTGCTCGCAATTCTGCCCGAGGACATGGCGCTCGACGTTATCAACCGCATGCTCAAGATGGAGGCGGTACAGAAGGAAGTCATTGAGCGCGTCGAGCAGACGCTGCGCACCGAATTCATGTCGAACCTGTCGCAGACACGGCGCCGCGACGCCCACGAGGTGATGGCGGAAATATTCAACAATTTCGACCGGCAGACCGAAACCCGCTTCATCACCTCGCTGGAGGAGGAAAACCGGGAATCCGCCGAGCGCATCAAGGCGCTGATGTTCACATTCGACGATCTGGTCAAGCTTGATGCCGCGTCCGCACAAACGCTGATGCGCCATGTGGACAAGGACAAGCTCGGAATCGCGCTGAAGAGCGCCAACGAAGAGGTCCGCGGCTTTTTCCTCGGGAACATGTCGTCGCGTGCCGGCAAGATGCTGCTCGACGACATGGCCGCGCTCGGACCGGTACGGTTGCGCGATGTCGACGAGGCGCAGGCGCTGCTCGTCAATCTCGCCAAGGATCTCGCGGCCAAGGGTGAAATCATGCTGACAAAGAACCGCGCCGACGACGAGCTGGTGTACTGATGGCCGCGCCCGCAAAATTCCTGTTCGACCTGGATTTTTCCGAACCGGACAAGTCCCGCGAGCGGCCTGCGACGCAAGCGGAAATTGCGCAGAAGATCGCGTCCGCCGAGGCACGGGCCTATCGAGACGGATACGACGCCGGACAGCGTGAGGCAAAAGCGGAAAGCGATCGACGAGTAGCACTGGCGCTTGAGGAGATCGGGACCGGCATCAAGGCCATCGAGGCCCGCTTCTGCGGCATCGAGACCAGGATGGAAACCGAAGCCGTTGACGTCGCCGTGGCGGTGGCGCGCAAGCTATGCAGCGAGTTACTCATGCGTGAACCGCTTGGCGAAATCACGGGCTTGGTAAGCAATTGCTTCTCGCATCTTGTGTCCACGCCGCATCTTGTCGTGCGCGTCAACGATTCACTTTACGAGATCGCGCGCGACCACGTCGAACGGTTGGCGAAGCAAAGCGGGTTCGATGGTCGAATTGTTATTCTGGCGGAGCCGGAAATCGAAAGCGGCGATTGCAGGATCGAGTGGGCCGACGGCGGCGTCGTGCTGGAGCGCGCGGCCATCGAAGCCAAGATCAACGAACTTGTCGGGCGTTACATGGCGTCTCGCAATCAGGCCGCAAATTAGGCCATGGGGATTAGAACATGAGTGACACCGATGGACAGGTCCCGCTTCCGGACCTCAATGCCGCGGATACCCCCGCGATCGACGATGTCGCCTACCAGGATGACGAGCAGGCGTCGCGCGTCGCGGCCGATCTGGAGGCGGTGTTCGACGTGCCGGTGCAGGTCTCTGCCGTGCTCGGCCGTTCGAAGATGGATGTCGGCGAACTATTGAAACTCGGGCCCGGCACCGTGCTCGAATTGGACCGGCGCGTCGGAGAAGCGATCGACATCTACGTCAACAACCGGTTGGTGGCGCGCGGCGAGGTGGTGCTGGTGGAAGACAAGCTTGGCGTGACGATGACTGAAATCATCAAAGCGGAACGCACCTGAAGGCTTTCTAGCGATACTGCGCCCGAAATGCGCAAACAGACGAACAGGAGATTGACATGCGGCTTCTCATCGTTGGCACATTGAAAGGCCAGCTTACGACCGCCACCAAAATCGCCATGGATAATGGCGCTTCCGTCACGCATGCGGAGGACCAGGAGCAGGCGATGCGAGTGCTGCGCGGCGGCAAGGGGGCCGACCTGTTGCTGGTTGACGTCGCGCTGGACATCCGGGACCTCGTGATGCGGCTCGAGGCCGAGCACATCCACGTGCCGATCGTCGCTTGCGGCATTTCGAACGACGCGCGGGCGGCCGTCGCGGCGATCCATGCCGGCGCCAAGGAATACATCCCGCTGCCGCCCGATCCGGAATTGATCGCAGCCGTACTTGCGGCCGTGGCCAATGATTCACGCGATTTGATTTATCGCGACGATGCGATGGCCAAGGTGATCAAGCTGGCCCAACAGATCGCCGGTTCCGATGCCTCGGTTATGATCACCGGCGAATCCGGTACCGGAAAGGAAGTGTTGGCCCGCTACGTCCACACCCGCTCCAACAGGGCCAAGAGGCCATTCATCAGCATCAATTGCGCTGCGATCCCGGAGCATCTCCTGGAATCCGAACTGTTCGGTCACGAGAAGGGCGCTTTCACAGGCGCGGTTGCGCGACGCATCGGAAAATTCGAAGAAGCCACTGGCGGCACCCTGCTGCTGGATGAAATCTCCGAAATGGACGTGCGGTTGCAATCCAAGCTGCTGCGCGCCATTCAGGAACGGGTCATAGATCGGGTCGGCGGCAACCGGCCGGTGCCGGTCGATATCCGCATCATAGCGACCTCGAACCGCAACCTCGCCGACGCCGTTCGCGAAGGCAGCTTCCGAGAAGACCTGCTATTCCGGCTCAATGTGGTCAACCTGAAGATACCGCCGCTGCGCGACCGACCGGCGGATATTCTCGAACTGGCGCAGCACTTCGCCAAGAAATACGCCGAAGCCAATGGCGTGCCGCTGCGGCCGATTTCGGCCGATGCGCGGCGTGTGCTGACCGGCAATCGCTGGCAGGGCAATGTCCGCGAACTCGAAAACACCATCCATCGCTCTGTTCTCATGGCGCAGGGCGACGAGATCGGAGTCGAAGCCATTTTGTCTCCGGATGGCGATCGGCTCGATTCACCCAAAACTGTGCCCGCGGTGGCTCACGCTACCTTCGCCGCCGAACAGGTCACACGGGCTTTGGTTGGCCGCACCGTTGCGGACGTGGAGCGCGATCTCATTCTGGAAACACTGAAGCACTGCCTCGGCAATCGCACCCATGCCGCCAACATTTTGGGCATTTCAATCCGCACCCTGCGAAACAAGCTGAACGAGTATGCCGATGGCGGATTGCCGATCACGCCGGCCGGCGCGGGTGACTATCCCCGCGCCGCTGCTACGGCGAGCGGGTGAGCGCGGTTTTGCGAGCGAAACAAAGCGAGCCAGCATATCACGGCCGGATTGCTACGCGACGTTCCTGGGATGGCCGGCAACACCCACGAATAATTTGGCGCGTCCGGCTTGCGAAAGATATGGATGGGATCGCCGGGCTGGAGTTGGCGACCAGTGAACGCTGAATAAACGTAGAGCGCGAGATACACAATCGCGATCGCGCCGACCGCGTAAAAGGTGAAAGCAGCGAGACGTTTCATCGGGTGAAGGCTCCAGCCGCGCGAAGCATCTGATCAGGTGCGGCTTGCACGCCTAGTTTCCTTCGCCGGCTGCTAATTCGCGACGCACGCAAACCCACCCGGCATGCGGCTCAAGCGGGACTAACATTTGAGCTCCTTTTATGGCACATGATGGCCAGTCCTGTCTGCCAAACCCTGGCCGAGTTCAACATGCCCACACCAAAGCCGCCCGATTTCGAGACCTTGAGCCTGCATGCCGGTCAGCACCCAGATCCGGTCACGGGCGCTCGTGCAGTCCCCATCTATCAGACCACGTCTTACCTATTCCAGGATTCCGACCATGCCGCGGCGCTGTTCAATCTCGAGCGCGCGGGTCATATCTACACCAGGATTTCGAACCCGACCACCGCCGTACTTGAAGAGCGGCTCGCCGCGCTTGAGGCTGGGGTTGGCGCGATCTGCACGGCAAGCGGGATGGCGGCACTACATCTCGCGATTGCGACGCTGCTCAATGCCGGCGACCACATCGTCGCTTCGTCATCGCTTTACGGCGGCAGTATCAATTTGCTCACCCACACTTTGCCTCGCTTCGGCATTACCACGACATTCGTGAAGCCTCGCGATCTCGAAGGCTTCAAATCAGCGATCCGGCCCAACACGCGCATGCTGATCGGCGAAACCATCGGCAATCCCGGCCTCGAGGTGCTCGATATTCCGAAGGTCGCCGAGATCGCGCATGGCGCAAAAATCCCGCTGCTGATCGACAACACGTTCGCAACGCCTTATCTCAGCCGCCCGATCGAGCTCGGCGCTGATATCGTGATGAACTCGGCGACTAAATGGATCGGCGGTCATGGCATCGCGATTGGCGGCGTCATCGTGGACGGCGGCCGTTTCGATTGGCGCGGCTCTGCCAAATTCCCGGCTCTGACCGAACCCTACGCCGGGTACCATGGAATCATTTTCGACGAACAATTCGGACCGGCCGCGTTCATCATGCGCGCGCGCACTGAAGGTTTGCGCGATTTCGGTGCTTGTCTCTCGCCGGTCAATGCTTTTCAGCTACTGCAAGGTGTCGAGACACTCGGTATCCGGATGGATCGGCACATCGCCAATACCCATGCAGTGCTCGAATTCCTCTCCGCCAACAAAGCGGTCGAGTGGGTGCTGCATCCCTCGTTGGAAAGCCACGCCGATTATCAACTGGCAAAAAAATTACTGCCGCGCGGCGCGGGATCGATCGTCAGTTTCGGCATCAAAGGTGGGCGGCCTGCCGGCAAGAAATTCATTGAGTCGTTGCGGATGGTCAGCCACCTGGCAAATGTCGGCGATGCCAAAACTCTCGTCATTCATCCCGCCAGCACCACTCATCAGCAGATGGACGCCGTGCAGCTCAAGGCTGCCGGCATCGGCGAAGAATTGGTGCGGCTGTCGGTCGGCATCGAATCCGTGTCCGACATCACCGATGATCTCGGCCAGGCGCTCCGCATTTCGCAGAAGGTTTGAGCGATGCAGTTATCAGTGAACGGCGTCGAGACGTTCGTCGCGAC
>JAICIT010000086.1 GCA_025960445.1 Bradyrhizobium sp.
ATTCGCGGCAATGCTGCCTTACATCGAGGCCGAGCTCGCCAGGGGCACGCGGCTGCATTCGATCACGCGGCATTTCGTCGGCGCATTTCATGGCTTGCCCGGCGCTCGCGCCTTCCGGCGTCATCTCGCAGAGAACGCCGTCAAATCGGGAGCCGGTATCGGCGCCCTGCGTGACGCAATCGCGCTGGTCCAGGACAGCGCGGTCACGCCGATCGCTGCGTGAGCCGAATTCTACGGGTAACCGTGGAGCATCAACCTGTCGGCATGGACTTCCCAGCTTTCCAGCCGATCCAGAAAGCTCATCCCGAGCAAATTGGTCTTCATTTGTCCGTGCGGCACCACAAGCGCGGGCACGGAGCGCTCGACCAGCTTGCCGATCGCTAAACGATCAAGCGTGAGCCGGGCGGCCTTGGTATGCCCGCCGGCGGTCTCGACATCGACGTCATACTCCAGCAGCTCCAGCGGCAGTCCCGCGGCCTTGGCGGTCTCATAGGTCAGCACGACTGAAGTGGCGCCGGTGTCGATCACCATGGCCGCACTGACGCCATTGATCCTCGCCTTGAGCGCGAACTCGCCGCCCTGTCCGCGTGCGATCTGCACAGCGCGTCCGGCAGCGTTACTGCGCTTGCGCAGCATGTTCGAGATATTGTCCGTCGCGCGCGCTATCTGTTCCGGATCCTTGTAGGCGACCCCGGCGGCGACGGCCGCGGCAACAACCAACAGGACAAGCAAGAAACGGCTCACTGACGGCTCCCGGCGGAAATGCCCGTTAGCCGTTGCTTCGGCCGGCTGCCTTTTCCGGCTGCTCCAGGCCCGCCTCGACCATGCGTGTTGCAAGCTGCGTCATGATCGCATGCCGCTCGGCGCTTTCCATTCGATGCCAGCGCGCGATTTCCGGCAATGTGCGTCCACAGCCGAAACAGAGACTGGTTCTGGGATCGATCATACAAACTGCGATGCACGGAGTTTCTTTGCTCATTTTGCAAGTGTGAAGCGTATTCGGTCAATTTGTGCAAGCACTCCGACTACAGTCCGGTCCCGGCGATCATGATCGGCTTTCGGCGCACCCGGCGCTTGTCGATCGGGCTGCTCGTACCGCTGCTTTCCGGTTGCAGTGGAGGGCCTTCGTCGGTGAGTGGGGCCAGCGCGGACATCACGCGCTCCGGCGGGAAGGTGACGATCACTTCGGTACCGAAACGAAGCTTCGATCTGAGCGTGAATGTGCCGCCGTGCAGGTCGATCAGGCTCTTTGCAATCGGAAGTCCAAGCCCGGCGCCCTGTTCGGCGGACTTGATCGAGTTCGAGCCCTGACCGAACGAGGCGAGCACGACGGGGATTTCGTCCTCCGCGATTCCGGACCCGGTATCCTTGACGCTCAGATATTGCCCGCCGGATGCGGTCCACCCGGCCTTCAGCCAGATCTCTCCGCCCTGTGGCGTAAACTTGATCGAATTCGAAAGCAGATTGAGCACGATCTGCCGTATCGCTCGCTCATCCCCCCAAATGCGCGGCATACTTTGCTCGAACACCTCGTGAATGGTGATGCGGCGACTGGAAGCGCGCAGTTTCAGCAGATGATGGCAGTCGGCGACGACGTGCACCAGCGATACCGCTTCTTCGTTGAGATCGTACCTGCCGGCTTCGATGCGCGACAGATCGAGAATTTCATTGATGAGATTGAGCAGGTGCACGCCGGAATTGTGAATATCGGCGGAATATTCCTTGTAAACCGGCACCGCATGCGCGCCGAAAATCTCGCTCTTCATCACCTCGGAAAATCCGAGAATGGCATTCAGCGGTGTCCGCAATTCGTGACTCATTTGAGCCAGAAAGCGGGACTTGGCGACGTTTGCCGCCTCCGCGCGATGGCGAGCTTCATCAGAGATCGATTTTGCCTGCTCGAGTTCGCCGATCAGCGCGTCTTTTTCGGCACGCGCTTCCAATGTTGCCAAGGTCGTGGAATGCAGGCGATGGGCGAGCAGCGCAAAATAGCCTTCGGCCGCGAGCGCCAGCACCGCCAGCACGTAATTGTCGAACGTGCCGCTCAGCACAAGGTTCAGCACGATGGCCGCAGTGACCGGAATGGTTGCGACGAGTGCGGCGATCGGCAGGTTCGCCGCGATCATGCTGGACACCGCAATCACCAGCAGCATCAGGAACATCATCAGCGTGTTCGAAACGATATCGAGACCAGCCGGGTGGATCAGGATCGCGGTCCAGCACAGGCCATACAGCAGGTCGAGCAGTATAAATCGCGTGCGCCACGTCCGGCTCAAATTCAGTGACGGGGACTCGGCGAGAAACCTGTCGCAACAGCGGATGATGGCGGCGTGAATGCACATCATCCCGCAGGTCCAGGCTCCGGCGGAAACCGTTTGCATCCAGAAGCCAAACAGGATGCCGGTCATCACCACGAGCAACATGACGACGTACGAAGCCGATATCCGGGTCTGGGCGTATTGGCGCAGCAGTTCGCGATCGAATGCGGGACGGGTTCCGCTGGTGGACGTTAACCGATCGCGGGCCTCGCGCACCCGCTGTGCCGCTGCGCGTCGGTTGCTGACCGGCGCTGCAACCTGCGTTTCAGCCGGAAGCTGGACAACTTCAGGCTTATCGGCGGTTTTACTCATCAAACAACACAAATCCTGCCCGCTAATGAGCGCGAGCGTTTGCATTGTCTATCTCTGGCGCTAAATCCTTAAGGGCTGCCTTAAAGCACTAAAGAATCAGCTTAACAGGAGCTTAAATTAACCTGTTGCGCCAGGTCCGAATCCGTTGCGGTTTCAGCGCTGGAGGCGAGCAAGCAGGCTGGAAGTGTCCCACCGCTTGCCGCCCATTTTTTCGACCTCGGAATAGAATGCATCTACCAGGGCCGTCACCGGCAGGCTCGCCCCGTTCCGGCGCGACTCGGCGAGACAAATCGACAGATCTTTCCGCATCCATTCGACGGCGAAGCCGAAATCGAATTTCCCTTCGTTCATCGTCTTGTACCGATTTTCCATCTGCCAGGATTGGGCCGCACCTTTTGAGATGGTGTCGATCACAGCCTGGACGTCGAGTCCCGCTTTTTTGGCGAAGTGAATCCCTTCGGAAAGACCTTCGACCAGCCCGGCAATGCAGATCTGGTTGACCATCTTGGTCAGTTGACCCGAACCTGCGCCACCGAGCCGTTTGCACATCCTTGCATAGGCTGCGATCACGGGCTCGGCGCTCGCGTAGGCCTCCTCGCTGCCGCCACACATCACGGTCAAGACTCCGTTTTCGGCGCCGGCCTGGCCACCGGATACCGGCGCGTCGACGAACTTGAACCCGCGTTTGTTGGCTTCGGCGTCAAGCTCGCGCGCAACCTCCGCAGAAGCGGTGGTGTGATCAACAAAGATCGCGCCCTTTTTCATGCCTGAGAACGCACCACCTTCGCCTATCGTGATCGCGCGCACGTCATTGTCGTTGCCGACGCAGGCCATCACGAAATCCTGACCTTGCGCGGCCGCCTGCGGCGTCGGTGCCGTTTTGCCACCGAATTTCTCGGCCCACGCCTTGGCCTTGGCCGCTGTCCGGTTGAAGACGGTTACCTCGTGGCCACCTTTTTTGGCCAGATGTCCTGCCATCGGGAAGCCCATGACGCCGAGACCGAGAAAAGCGACTTTAGCCATGTGTACAACCTTGTTTTGCCGGCATTGATCGGCCGACGTGTTCTGGGGAGGGCGCGGTGGGCTGGTTCGAACCTCGAAACAGGTTCCGCTCATGATGTGGAGCGCGCACAATAAACCCTGCGCGATGAAGGGCAACGCCCCTATTTGGCGGCCAGGAGAGCTTTTGTGCTAGGGTCGGCGTCAGACCCGATCTTCGAATAAAGGGAGTGACGTATGGGCGTAGGCGTGCTCGATCATTTTAACATCAGGACCCGCAAGCTCGCTGAAACGGTCCGTTTCTATGAGGATGTGCTGGGCCTGGAGAAGGGCGCGCGCCCGAACTTCGCGTTCCCTGGGGCATGGATGTACAGCGAGGGGAAGCCGGTGGTGCATCTGGTGGATATTTCGCCGACGGACGAGCAACAGAAGGCTGACTCCGGTGTTGTCCACCATGTCGCCTTCGCGAGCCGGGGATTTGCCGGAATGAAGCAGCGGCTTCAATCCAAGGGCATGGAGTTCGACGTACGGCAGGTGCCCGGCGGCGACCTCTGGCAGATTTTCGTCAATGACCCGAACGGGGTCATGATCGAACTGAACTATGAAGCGGCGAAAGAGCAGGGCTGAAGCGCAAGGAAGCCTGTCTAAACCCGTCGGCTGCGCAAGCCTCATGCTACGCAAATGCGGTATGCTTTCGGACCGGACCGCACTATCTGTCGCGTCCAAATGTGGGGAGATACGCGTTGAGCGTGACGCAGCAGCAGGTTCTGGATGCCTTGGCCAAGGTGGTTTCGCCGCGCGGCATCGCGCTGACCGAATCCAATGTGTTGTCGGCGATCACCGCCAATGACGGCAAGGTATTCTTCTCGATCAATGTCGAGGCGGGGGAGGCCCGGGCCTGGGAAAACGTCCGAGCCCAGGCGGAAGCGGCCGTGCGTGCGATTCCCGGCGTCACCACTGCGATGGTCGCACTGACGGCCGAGCGCAAACCGGCCGCGGCGGCGCCACCTCCGCACCGGCATGCGCCGGGTGTGGCGCCCGTGTCGTCACATCGGCCGCCGCAAAGTCCGGCTTCGCCGATGTCGAAGCAGTCGGAAATTCCCGGCATTGCCGCGGTGATCGCGGTGGCCTCAGGCAAAGGCGGCGTCGGCAAATCGACCACGGCGCTCAATCTGGCGCTGGGACTGCGTGATCTTGGTCTGCGTGTCGGATTGCTTGATGCCGACATTTACGGGCCCTCGGTGCCGCGATTGACCGGAATCCGCGACAAGCCGCTGCTCAACGATGACCGTAAAATGATTCCGATTCAACGTTTCGGTCTGGCGATCATGTCAATCGGCTTCCTGGTCGAGGAGGACACCGCCATGATTTGGCGCGGGCCGATGGTGATGTCGGCCATCACCCAGATGCTGCGGGATGTCGCGTGGGGCACCCTCGACATTCTCGTTGTCGATATGCCTCCCGGCACCGGCGATGCCCAGCTCACGCTGGCGCAGAACGTGCCCCTGAAGGGAGCCATCATCATCTCCACGCCGCAGGATCTTTCGCTCATCGACGCGCGGCGCGGGCTAGCCATGTTCAAGAAGGTGAACGTGCCGGTGCTCGGGATAGTCGAGAACATGAGCTATTTTCAGTGCCCGCATTGCGGCACCCGATCGGACATCTTCGGTCACGGCGGTGCGCGTCATGAGGCCGAGCGGCTTGCGGTGCCGTTTCTGGGCGAGGTCCCGCTGCATATGGCGATTCGCGCCACGTCGGATTCGGGCACCCCGGTGGTCGAGAGCGAGCCCGATGGCCCGCATGCCGCGATCTACCGGGCGATTGGCGCCAAGGTGCGCGATCAGCTCCAGGACGTCATCGCCGCGGCGTGACGCTGTTAAGTCGCGTATGCGACTTTCGTTTAGACAGTGCTGTCATGCCTTGGTTGCGTATTCCGGGGCCAAAGTTCCGTGTTAAAGACCGCGCGCGAGAAAGCGCTTTCGGCCCTGTGAATGATTGCCGGATGACAATGCCACACGAATGGGACACGTCCCAAGGAGATGCCTTTAATGAAGCGTCGTGATTTCTTGAAAGTTTCGGCAACGGGTGCCGCGGTCACCGCCGTGGCCTCGCCCGCGATTGCGCAATCCTCGCCCGAGATCAAGTGGCGCTTGACCTCAAGTTTCCCGAAGTCGCTCGACACGATCTATGGGGGCGCCGAATACTTCGCGAAACAAGTTGCCGAGATGACCGATAACAAATTTCAGATACAGGTCTTCCAGGCTGGCGAACTCGTTCCCGGATTGCAGGCGCTCGACGCGACCTCAAAGAACACGGTCGAGATGTGCCACACCGTTTCCTATTACTACGTCGGCAAAGATCCGACCTACGCGATCTATGCCTCCGTGCCGTTCGGGCTGAACGCGCGGATGCAGAACTCCTGGTGGTACCAGGGTGGCGGCATGGAGATCGGCAACGAGTTCTTCAAGAAATCTGCCAACGTGATCGGATTCCCTTGCGGCAATACCGGCACCCAGATGGGCGGTTGGTTTCGCAAGGAGATCAAGACGGTGGCCGATCTCTCCGGTCTCAAGTTTCGCATCGGCGGCATTGCCGGCCAGGTACTGCAGAAGGTCGGTGTGGTGCCGCAGCAACTCGCTGGCGGCGACATCTATCCCTCGCTTGAAAAGGGTACCATCGACGGTGCCGAATGGGTCGGTCCGTACGACGACGAGAAACTCGGATTCCAGAAGGTCGCCAAGTACTATTATTATCCTGGTTTCTGGGAGGGCGGGCCGATGGTTCACGCTTTCGCGAATCTCGATAAGTGGAACGAGTTGCCGAAGAACTACCAGGCGATCGTCAGCAACGCGGCTGCCAACGCCAATAGCTGGATGGCGGCGCGCTACGATTTGCAGAACCCGTCCGCGCTGAAGCGTCTTGTCGCCGGCGGCACGCAGCTTCGTCCGTTTACGAACGAGGTCCTGGAAGCCTGTCTCAAGGCAACGAACGAATTGTGGGCGGAAATTTCTGCCAAAAATCCGGACTTCAAGAAATCGATCGATGCGATGCAGGCTTATCGGTCCGATGAGTATCTGTGGTGGCAGGTTGCCGAATACACGTTCGACAGCTTCATGATCCGCTCGCGTACCCGAGGCTGATCGTCCCCGCTTCGATCCAAGCATCGATACTACGCCTTAAGTCGTAGAGACTTCGAAGCCCGGCCTTCTCGTAAGGCCGGGCTTTTGCGTTAACCGCCTAAGTTCATCTAGAAATCCGTAACGGGATGTTCCATGCTGGCGCCAATCGCCGCCAAGAAAAACAAGGCACACACATCACAAATGTCACCAAAGGGAGGTAAGGCTCTATGAAACGTCGCGACTTCATCAAAGTTACCGGAGCAGGTGTTGCGGGCACAGCCATAATGGCAGCCCCGGCGATCGCCCAGTCGATGCCGGAGATAAAATGGCGAATGCCGACAAGCTGGCCGAAGTCGCTCGATACGCTTTATGGCGGGGCCGAGATGATGGCGAAGGTGGTCGCCGAGGCCACCGATAATAAATTCCAGATACAGCCGTTCGCCGGGGGCGAAATCGTTCCGGGACTGCAGGTCCTGGATGCCGTCCAAAACGGCACCGTGGAAATCGGCCACACCGCGTCCTACTACTATTTCGGCAAGGATCCGACGTTCGCTTTCGGCTCGTCAGTGCCGTTCGGCCCTAACATGCGCATCAACCAGGCCTGGTACATGCTGGGCGGCGGCAAGGAAGTCCTCAACGAGTTCTACAAGAACTACAATTGCATTTCGCTGCTCGCCGGCAACACCGGCTGTCAGATGGGCGGCTGGTTTCGCAAGGAGATCAACACGGTCGACGACATCAAGGGCCTGAAGATGCGCATCGGCGGCTTTGCCGGACGGGTGATGCAAAAGCTCGGCGTCGTCCCGCAGCAGATTGCCGGCGGCGATATCTATCCCGCGCTCGAAAAAGGCACGATCGATGCCGCGGAATGGGTAGGTCCTTATGACGACGAAAAACTCGGATTCTACAAGGTCGCGCCGCATTATTACTATCCCGGCTGGTGGGAAGGCGGCCCGATGCTGTTGAGCTTCGTCAATCTCGAGAAGTGGAATGCGCTGCCGAAATACTATCAAAGCATTCTCGAACAGGCCGGTCACTACGCGAACAACTGGATGATGGCGAAGTATGATGCCGCCAACCCACTGGCGTTGCGCAAGTTGCTCGCCAACGGGACCAAGCTGCATGCATTCTCGCCGCCTATTATGGATGCATCCATCAAGGCCTCTAAGGAATTATATAAGGAAGTCGCCAGCACCAACGCGAACTTCAAGAAAGTCCTGGACTCGCTGACGACGTTCTCGAACAACGGCTACCAGTGGTTCCAGGTCGCCGAGGTCGGCTAC
>JAICIT010000087.1 GCA_025960445.1 Bradyrhizobium sp.
AGAATTCGCGGCGTTCATTGCCTCCGGCGAAAACAGCACGTGGTCTTCCGCGACGTAAGCAAAACCGCCCCGCAGTAATCTCTCGATAATCTCGCGCATTTCAGGCATATGTTCGGTGGCACGCGGCTCAACCGTGGGGCGCAAGCAACCCAACGCGACGACGTCATCGTGAAACTGCTTCTCGGTCTGCTCGGTAACCTTCCGGATCGCCTCGTTCAGAGGCATCCCGGGGAAATCGCGCGTAGCGCGTTCATTGATCTTGTCATCGACGTCGGTGATGTTGCGGACATAGGTGACGTGCTGCTGGCCGTAGAGGTGGCGCAGCAACCGAAACAGCACGTCAAACACGATCACCGGGCGCGCATTGCCGATGTGGGCGTAGTCATAGACGGTCGGTCCGCAGACATACATGCGCACGTTTTTGGGATCGAGCGGCACGAAGCTCCGCTTTTCCCTGCTCAACGTATCGTAGAGGCGCAAATCCATGGATATCCCGTTCCCTTGCGGCCGGGCGTCCAGTGATCTCGTTTGAGAAAAGACGGCCTCAGCCAGCGAATCGCTAGCTCATAATCTCGCGGCAAATGCCACAAATGGCGAGGAAACCGTTCATGCCGGCCACAATGGGCTAGCCGAGGGGATCGCGTCAAGTGGCTCACAAATGGCTGTTCCGCTGCTCGAACGGCCCGTGGCAATTAATCATTCTTAAGGTTTCGAGTTTATCCGATTCCGGGACTCCCATCATCCGGTCTTGGTGCAGCATGCGATCCGTATCCGCGGTTTTGGCCTGTGGTTTCATCATGCTCACGTCGGCTGCATCGGCCGACAGCCGCGTCTTTATCATCGCCAACCAGGCCGATGCGTACGGTGTCGACCAGTGCCTCGCCAAAGGCGACAAATGCGGCGCCCACGCAGCCCGATTCTATTGCCAGTCGCGGGATTTCGCCGGGGCGACCTCGTATCGGCGGGTCGATCCGGAGGAAATTACCGGCACGGTTCCCAAGGGCGAGAACTGCAACCACGCCGGATGCACCGAATACGTGGCCATTACCTGCCAACGCTGAGGCTGCTCTCGGCGAGCGGATAACTCGCCACACCTGTGCCCCGGAAACGACGTGACGCTGCCCCGAGAAGAGGCTATGGGAAGCGCGTTGTCGCCCGCATTGGCCAGAGATGCCCGAAGCACTGATCACTATCTTTTTCCGATCGAGCTTGTTCCGCTCCATTGTGGTGTGCGCTGCGCTAGCCAGCACCGGCGCGCTCAACGCTGACGCCTGGGCGCAGATGAACCCCAGCCCGCCGCCGCAACAGCAGGGCGCGCAGGGAGTCCCGGTCAATCCGATGTGCCCACGGCTGGAAGCGCAACTGGCGAGCATCGACCGAGGCGGCGCGGATCCGGCCAAGGAAGAACAGATCCGCCGATACCAGGACGCCGCGACGAAGCAGCAGGGCGAACTCGATCGGGTCACGCTGCAGGCGAGGCGCATGGGGTGCGACAGTTCCGGATTCTTCTCGCTGTTCAGCGGGCCATCCGCGCAATGTGGCCCGGTCAACAACCAGATTCAGCAGATGCGCGCCAACCTGGAGCAAATCACGACCAGTTTGGAGCGCCTGCGCAGCGGCGGGCTTGGCGGTGCGGAACGCGATAATCAACGCCGCTCCGTCCTTATCGCGCTAGCCCAGAACAATTGCGGTCCGCAATACGCCAACGCGGTGCGTGGGGCCGGCAGCTTTCTCGATAATCTGTTCGGCAACAACAACATCAATCCGAATGTCCCTCCCCCCGATCTCGGCCCACAATCCGGCACCTTCCGTACAGTCTGCGTCCGCTCCTGCGACGGCGCGTACTTTCCGATCTCATTTGCCACTGTCCCCGCGCGTTTTGCCGATGACGAAAAAACGTGTCGGGCCCTCTGCCCGGCCGCGGAAGCCACGCTCTATTCTTATCGCAATCCCGGCGAAGACATGAACCAGGCGGTTTCGATCAACGGTCAACCGTACTCGTCCTTGCCGAACGCATTTCGTTATCGCCAGGAATTCAACCCTTCCTGTGCCTGCAAGGCCCCCGGACAGACCTGGTCCGACGCATTGAAAAGCGTCGATGATAAAGCCGCCGCCGAACAGCAGGGCGACATCATCGTCACCGAAGAAAGCGCGAAGAAGATGGCGCGCCCCCCGGCCGCGAGAGGCGCAACCGCTAAAAAGGGCGCGAGCGGCACGAGCGCCGCGGCTGCTCCAGCTCCCCCTGCCCCGGCCGAGCCAACGCCCACAACCGAGTCAACCCCAGCCGCTTCGGCCGGCGAGAAGCACATCCGCGCGGTGGGACCTACATTTATCCCCGCGCGCTGATATCCTTTCAATCCGAGCTCATCCATCAAAGGCCTCCGCAGAGCCGCGGGCGCCGCGCGGCAATAGCGCGTCATCGGCTTTGGGCAATGCTTTGCCGGAATCGCGAAACCTGTTGGTGATGGGATAGCGGCGGTCGCGCCCGAAATTCCGGCTTGTTACTTTGACGCCGGGTGCGGCCTGCCGTCGCTTGTATTCAGCGATGTTGAGCAAACGATCGATGCGCGCCACCACGTCGCGCTCGAATCCTTCGGCAACGATTGAGGCCAGCGGTTCTTCGCGCTCGACCAGCCGTTCAAGGATAGCGTCCAGCACATCGTAGGGCGGCAACGAATCCTGGTCGGTCTGGTTCTCGCGCAGCTCCGCTGTTGGCGCCCGCGTGATGATGGCAGGCGGAATGACTTCGCCCGAAGGACCCAACGCGCCCTGCGGTTTCCACGAATTGCGCAAGCTCGAGAGCCGGAAGACCTCGGTCTTGTATATGTCCTTGATCGGATTGAAGCCGCCGTTCATGTCGCCATAAAGCGTGGCGTAGCCAACCGACATTTCCGACTTGTTGCCCGTGGTGACCACCATCGCGCCGGTTTTATTCGAGATCGCCATCAACAGCGTGCCGCGCGTGCGCGCCTGCAGATTTTCTTCGGTGATATCGGGCGGCAGGCCCGCAAACGTGGCCGACAATATATCCTCAAAACCGTTGACCGCGGGTGCGATTGGAAGGATCTCGTAGCGGATGCCCAAGCTCTTGGCGAGCCGTGCCGCGTCATCGAGTGATACCTGGGCGGTAAAACGAAAAGGCAGCATCACACCGCGCACGCGATCCGCGCCAAGCGCATCGACCGCGATGGCTGCGCACAGCGCTGAATCGATGCCGCCTGAAATGCCCAGCAGCACGCCCGGAAATCCGTTTTTATTGACGTAGTCGCGCAGTCCCAGCACGCAAGCGGCGTAGTCGCCCTCGTCGCCGTCGAGCACCGAGACGGTCGGCCCGTCACAGCGCCATCCGGCCTCAGTCTTGTCCCAGCGCAGCGTGGTCACGCTTTCTGAAAATACCGGCAACTGCGCCGCCATCGACAGGTCGCCATTGAGTACAAACGACCCGCCATCGAACACCAGTTCGTCCTGACCTCCGACCTGATTGAGATAGGCCAGCGGCAGCCCGCTTTCGGTCACCCGCGCCACCGCGATCGACAGCCGCCGATCGTTCTTGTCGCGCGCGTAGGGCGAGCCATTCGGCACGACAAGGATTTCGGCGCCGGTCTCCGCGAGGCATTCAACAATATTTTCGTAGTCCGCCGATTCCTCCAGCCAGATATCCTCGCAAATTGGCACTCCAACCCGAACGCCGCGCACCGTTACCGGCCCGGCCGCAGGGCCGCGGGCGAACAGTCGCTTTTCGTCAAACACGCCGTAATTGGGCAAATTGGCCTTGTAGCGCATTGCGGCGATGCGCCCGCCATCCACCAAGGCGCAAGCATTATAGAGGTTACCATCCTCGACCCAGGGAGTGCCGATCAGCATTGCCGGTCCGCCGTCCCTTGTCTCCCGCGCCAAGGTTTCGATCGCGCCGCGGCACGCCGATTGAAATGCCGGTTTGAGAACCAGGTCCTCCGGCGGGTACCCGGCGATGAACAGCTCGGGCAAGACCACCAGGTCGCTGCCGTCAGCCCGGGCCTGAGCCCGCGCGGCGCGCGCCTTGGCGGCGTTGCCCTCGACGTCTCCTACCGTCGGGTTCAACTGGGCCAGCGTAATGGCGAACTGATCCGCACGTTGCGTCATGGAGCGATGGTGCCTTGCACGCTGACAAACTGCAATCGCATGCTTTAGATCAGGCCCATGCGCTCGGCGATGGCAAACAGCCAGAACAGACCGGCCATCACCAGCGCCACGCCGACCGCAGCCGAACCCATGTCCTTTACCCGGCCGATCTGCGGATCAGGATCGGTCGTCAACCGGTCGGCGAGCTTTTCGATCGCCGTGTTGAGCAATTCGATGATCAGCACCAGCACGACCGCCGCGATTAGTTCGACGCGGCGCATCGGGCTCGCGCCGATCAGCCACGCCAGCGGAAGCGCGAGCCCAAGCGCGGCAAGCTCTTCGCGAAAGGCCTGCTCGGAGCGGATCGCGAAAGCCAGGCCATTACGCGTATTGAGTGTGGCCCGCCAGAACCGCAGCAACTCAAAGGCCCGCTGCGACCGGCATCGGCTTGGCTTTCCCGCCGCGCTCCTGCTTGAGCAATTCCGCGATCAGAAAAGCCATATCGATCGACTGCTCGGCATTGAGGCGGGGATCGCAAACCGTGTGATAACGGTCGTTGAGGTCCTCATCGGTGATGGCGCGCGCGCCGCCGATGCATTCGGTCACGTCCTGGCCGGTCATTTCCAGGTGCACCCCGCCGGCATGCGTGCCCTCCGCCGCGTGAATGGTGAAGAACGACTTCACTTCCGAAAGAATGCGATCGAACGGCCGGGTCTTGTAACCGCTGGTGGAGGCGATGGTATTGCCGTGCATCGGGTCGCATGACCAAACCACGACACGACCGTCGCGCTGCACGGCGCGGATCAATTGCGGCAAATGATCGCCAATCTTTTCGGAGCCGAAACGATTGATCAGCGTCAATCGTCCGGGCTCGTTGTCCGGATTGAGCACGTCCAGCAGACGCAGCAGTTCGTCTGGCTTGAGCGAGGGGCCGCATTTCAATCCGATCGGATTTTTGATGCCGCGGAAATACTCCACATGGGCGTGATCGAGCTGGCGGGTGCGGTCGCCGATCCAGATCATATGGCCGGAGGTGGCGTACCAATCCCCGGTGGTGGAATCGACACGGGTGAAAGCTTGCTCGTAGCCCAGCAGCAACGCTTCGTGGCTGGTGTAGAAATCAGTAGCCCGCAGTTCGGGGTGACTTTCCAGGTCCAGTCCGCAGGCGCGCATGAAGTTCAGCGCATCCGAAATGCGATCCGCCAATTCCTTGTAACGTCGCGATTGCGGGGAGTCCTTGAGGAATCCAAGCATCCATTGGTGCACGCTGCCGAGATTGGCGAAACCGCCGGTGGCGAACGCGCGCAGCAGGTTCAGCGTCGCCGCCGACTGCCGATACGCCATCAGTTGGCGCTGCGGATCGGGGGTACGCGCCTGCTCCGTGAACGCGATGTCGTTGACAATATCACCGCGATAGCTCGGCAATTCCTTGCCATCGATCTTTTCGGTCGGCGATGAGCGTGGCTTCGCGAACTGGCCGGCGATGCGTCCGACCTTCACCACCGGCACGGCGCCGGCGTAGGTCAACACCACCGCCATCTGCAGCAGGACGCGGAAGAAATCGCGGATGTTGTTGGCGCCGTGCTCCGCGAAACTTTCGGAGCAGTCACCGCCCTGGAGGAGGAAGCCCTCGCCTGCGGCTACTCGCGCAAGCGCCTTTTTCAGGTTGCGGGCTTCACCTGCAAAAACCAGCGGAGGAAACGTGCCAAGCTGCGCCTCGACATCGGCCAATGCCTTTGCATCGGGATAATCGGGGATCTGCAGCACCGGTTTGGCGCGCCAGCTATCGGGGGTCCACCGCTCGGACATGACGTTAACTCCTGAGCAATAACCGCTACTTATCGGAAGCAGCGACGGGCGGGGTTATACACACGGCCGGCACGGACCGCCAGTTGCAAATCCAGATCCCAGCACAAACCCTTGCGGTAAAAGCCGAATTCGCATTTGCTGCGGATCGCGAAGGGGACAGGGAATTCTTGGCGCAAGAGCCCTCGCTGGACGAGGTTTTCATTGATGCCGCCCTGATCAACTCGGCCATGGCCGCGGTCGTCCCCCCGAAAGCGGAGACCCATACTCCCCGGCGCTCGTTTTGACCAAGGCTGTTGGACCACTTCGGCCAAGCACTGAGCCCTGTGGTTATGGGTCCCTGCTTTCGCGGACGACGCAACGAGTGGCACACCTCGGCGATCTCGCCGCGCCTGCCGCGCGAGTTTTGCGTCGTGTAGTGCCATCTGCACATCAGAGGGCGTGGGGAATGCCGGGTGCTCGATGCACCCGCAGCCTCGCGTGGGAGAAAATAGAACCACACGAGCGTAGTCACCACAGGCTCACCGGATTCACCCGGCATTCCCGCACGCAATGGTTTTAACGGTTTCCTTCGCGCTCTTGTGTCTACAAAATCTGCCAGAATGTGCGAACGGGCGGTTCTCAGAAACCGCCCGTTGCTGGATCTGAGCCCGTTCGTGCTCGAAGGCCCGAGAGCCTGTCGGGAAGCGAGGGACAGACCCGGTGTCTTCCTTAAACCCGAACAGTTGCATGGGCTTTGAGCCCGGACCGAGCAAGGAAGGAAGTGGATGATGGCACAAAATGATCGCGTTGTCGTCGGCATCGATGTCGCCAAGAACAAGATGGATGCGTGCATTCGCGCGGCCTCGCAACGACGGACGTTTGAAAGCAGCGCGCAGGGACGGCGGCAGTTGATTTCCTGGCTGCGCAAGCACAAGGCGACCACGGCGGTGATGGAGGCTTCCGGCGGCTACGAGCGGGACTGGGCCAAGGTGCTGCGCGAGGCCGGGCTTGAGGTGCGGATCGTCGATCCGAAGCGGGTGCGCAGCTTCGCCCGCTCGGCCGGGCGGCTCGCTAAGAACGATGCTATCGATGCGGAGATGATCGCCTGGTTTGCCGAGACATTCGGCGAAGCCCCGGCCCAGGCCTATGATGCGGACCGCGAGCAGCTGCTGTATATCGTAAATGCACGTCAGGCTTTGGTTGACGTCCAGACCGAGTTGCAAAACCGGAACGAGCATTCGCTGCCCGACGTGGTGCAGAAAGTGCAAGCACGGCTGTTGAAGCGAATCGCCCTCGAACTGGCCAAGCTCGAAGCGGCGATCGCAGCCATGATCAGCGCGACCGCGCATTTTGCCGAACTCGCCGAGATCATCGAGAGTGTGCCGGGGCTTGGCAAGGGAACCTCTGCGGGCCTGATCGCGGCGATGCCGGAACTGGGCCAGGTCAGCAACAAGGTTGCCGCCGCCCTGCTGGGTGTGGCCCCTTACGACGATGATAGCGGCAAGCGGCGAGGCGAGCGCCAGATCAAGGGCGGACGGCGCAAGGTCCGCAACCTCTTCTACATGGCCTGTCTTGGCGCTGCGACACTGCACAATCCTGTGCTGAAGGCCTTCTATCGTCGGCTAATTGCCAAGGGCAAAGAGAAGAAGGTTGCCCTGGTCGCCTGCATGCGCAAGCTGATCGTCATTCTCAACATCATGATCGGCCGCGGCGAGAAATGGGACGCCAGTCGCTATCCGGTGGGCTAACGAGCGCTGCTCTGGCGCTCGGACTCCGGCCGAGCGCCTGCAGAGCCAACCAGACCGGTGAGCGGGCGGGGTCAAGGCCGCCAGCCGCCGGCGGCGGTGGCGCGCAGCGCCAGCCTTGAGCCCGGGCCGATCACTGGTCTAACTCAACACAGTTGCTTCCCGGTGATCGGGCTTTATTGTCACCGTCATCGGCGGGACACTTCCCGCCAACTTGACGCCAGCGTCGAGGCGTCAGAACCACACGACTTCGCCGTCCGCCTCACGTGCCGTTCGTCAGCGGCACATCAGCGTCCATTGCATCCCGTCCCGCGTCCGTGACGATCGCGAGCGCCCCTGCATGGGACGAGACGGCGGTGCTTATGAAGTGATTTGCCTCAAGCGAGAACGAA
>JAICIT010000088.1 GCA_025960445.1 Bradyrhizobium sp.
CAAGGATGATTTGATCGAGGCAATCTGGGACGGCCGGATCGTATCCGAATCGACGCTGACCAGCCGGATCAATGCTGCGCGCAAGGCGATTGGCGACAGTGGCCGGGATCAGAAACTGATCCGTACCATTTCCCGCAAGGGCTTTCGCTTCGTCGGTTCGTTGCGATCGCAGCAAATCGGCAATCCGCCGCCGAATGCCGCGGATCAACCGGAAGAGGCAGCCGAAGTATCGCGTCCTGTTTTATCGCCGCTTGACAAGCCCGCGATTGCGGTTCTGCCGTTCACGAACATGAGCGACGAACCTGAACAGGAGTACTTTTCAGAAGGCATCAGCGAGGACATCATCACCGCGTTGTCCAAGCTGCGTTGGTTCTATGTGATCGCCCGAAACTCCTCCTTTATCTACAAAGCAAAGGCAGTGCACATCAAGGAGGTCGGCGAGGAACTTGGGGTTGGGTACGTCGTCGAGGGAAGCGTACGCAAGGAGGGAAACCGGGTAAGGATCACAGCGCAGCTCAACGATGTCGCCACCGGTGTGCACATCTGGTCTGAGCACTACGACCGCAGCCTCGCCGATGTTTTCACCGTGCAGGATGAAATCACGCAAGCCATCGTCGCCGCGATAGAGCCCCAGCTATACGCGGCTGAAAGTTTTCGGGCCCAGCGCAAAGCCCCCGATAGCATGGATGCGTGGGATCTCGTCATGCGGGCGTTATCCCATTATTGGCGCGTGACGCGGCAGGACAATATGGTTGCGCAGGCACTGCTTGAGAAGGCCATCAGTATTGATCCTGAGTATGGTCAGGCGCTCGGCCTGCTCGCCGCCAGTTATATGTTCAGCGCGCACATGGGTTGGGCGGATATGGCAACGGCAATCCCGATCGCCGAGCGCGCCGCGCTCGCGGCGATCCGCGCCGATAGCGAAGATCCCTGGGCGCACTACGCACTGGCGAGCGTTTATCTATTCACGCGTTGCTTCGAGGATTCTTTGGCGGAGTTCGAGCTGGCGTTGCGGCTCAATCCCAGTTTTTCACCGGCCCGCGGAATTTACGGGGTGGCCCTGACTTATTGCGGCCGCTGGGAAGATGGCGACCTCGCCGCGCGTCAGGCGCTGCGACTAAGCCCGCGCGATCCCTTTGCGGCGGTCTATTGCGGTGTCGTCGCTTATGCCCAGTTCATCGGCGGCAATTACGATGAAGCCATTCGCATGTCCCGCGAAGGCTTGAGACAGCGAAATGATTTTGTTGGCGCGCATCGCGTGCTGGCCGCATCGGCGGGGATGACCGGCAGGATGGAGATCGCCGACGCCGCGATCGCGGAGCTGCGTCGTGCCCAGCCCAATATCTCGCTGGCCTGGATTGCCAAGGAAATACCGTTCAAACTGGATGTCGACCGCGATCGCTATCTGGAAGGCTTTCGGCGCGCTGGTCTGGAGTAGCGGCGCAGAGGACCCACCGCATCAGGTCAGCCCCGCGCGTCGCAGGCCCTCCAGGTAATGATCGCGATCGGCGTCCAGGTTCCAGGGAATCTGGTTGGCGATCCACGCCAGCGAAACATTCGGTTGAGTGCGGTGAAGCTCTTGCAGCGAGCTTGCCCCGATGTCGGCGTATCCGGCCATGCCGGCTGCGGCCGTCATGACCCTCAACGCTCCCACGAAGTCGCCGCGCTCTCGAATCGCTTCTCGTGAAGCAGCAATCGCCTCGTCATAGTTGCGCCCGGTGAACTGAGCATACGCGGCGACACCGTGATAGATGGCGGAGAACGGGTCGCGCGGACTAAGCCGCAGCGCGCGCCGCACGGCAGCGTCCGCCTCCCGCCACCTGCCGGTATAGATCAAGGCCAAGCCATAAAAGCCTTGAGCCAGTGAGAAATTGGGATTGAGTTGCAGCGCTACCTCGAATTCGGCCAGCGAATCCTCAATTCGTCGCATCGCCAGATAGACGCCGCCGAGAGCACTGTGCGCCCAGGGATCTTCGCTGTCGATCTGTATCGCGGCCAGCGCCGCACGTTCGGCCAGTGGCACGGCGGTCGCCATATCTTCCCAGCCCATATGAGCCCCAAATGAATGGCTGGTCGCGAGCACGCCGAGCGCCTTGCCGTAATCAGGGTCAATGGAGATCGTCTTTTCGAGTAAGGCTTGCGCCACCACGTTGTCCTGTTTCGTCACGCGCCAGAAATGCGACAGCGCGCGCATCAACAGATCCCATGCGTCCAGGCTGGTCGGCGGCTTGCGCCGGGCACGAAAGTTTTCCGCTGCGTAAAGTTGCGGCTCAATGGCGGCAACGATGGCGTTGGTTATTTCGTCCTGAACCGCAAACACATCGACAAGATCGCGATCATAGTGCTCCGCCCAGATATGACCGCCCGTAGCGGCGTCGTTGAGCTGCGCTGTAATGCGCACCCGAGCGCCGGCCCTGCGCACGCTTCCCTCGATGACATAGCGAACCCCAAGTTCTTCGGCCACGTCCTTTATGTCGACGGATTTACCCTTGTATAGAAATGATGAATTTCGGCCGATCACAAAGAACCAGCGCTGCTTTGAGAGCGCTGATATGATGTCTTCGCTGATACCATCCGAGAAATATTCCTGCTGCCGGTCGTCGCTCATATTCGTGAACGGAAGCACCGCAATAGCTCGTCGCTCAGGCGCGCCAAGAGCATCTGAATCATCCGCGCCCGCCTTTGCGGCTCCGCTTGCCAGCCCAATCGCCGGTTGGACTTCTACCGCTTCGATGAACCGAAATCCCTTGCGTGCGATCGTTCGGATCAGCTTTTGGCTCTTGCCCGTGTCGCCGATCGCCCTGCGCGCCGCGTTGATGCGGCTGGTCAATGTCGAATCAGAAATGATCCGGTCGCCCCAAACCGAGCCGATCAGATCGTCCTTGGTGACGACGCGGTCGCGGTTATTCAGCAGGTAAACCAAAAGGTCGAACACCTGCGGCTCGACGTGAAGCGCTGCGCCTCGATGCCTTAATTCGCGCCGCTCAACATCAAGCCTGCAGTCTCCGAAGTTGAAAATCATTTGCCGTTCCGAAAATATCGATTTTATCGCCCCATCAACTGGAAAATTTATGAGGCCACTCAACGACATTGCTGAAAAGTGGAGTTTCTAATGCGCATCTCAAGTCAATCTGGAGAATAAATCGAAGTTCTCTGAAAGTCTTGGGAGATCGGAAGGTGCATGGTGCAAGCGGGGGAGGGGAAAGCACCACCCTTTGAAGGAAATACCGATGACGTTTCTAAATGATACTTCAAACTTTTCCGCGACACCGGCCGCCATTCGAAGAGCCTTCGGGTCTTTCACGAGGCGAGTCGGCCGTCTCATCAACAACTGGATTGCCGCTCTCATCGCACATCGTGAATACCAGGCAAATCTGGCTCTCCTGCGAAGCCTGAGCGATCGGGATTTGCGGGATATGGGCCTGGATCGCAGCCAGATCGGTGACGGCTTGGCGGACGCCGCCAAAGTTCGATCACGTTGGCAGCAATCGAGGCGTTCGGATCTCACCTGAGAGCGGTCCGAACCATTGCCGATCAAATTTGGCTGGCCGATCGAAAGCGAGCGCTAACGACTAACATTGGAAGGATGATTGATTATGAACAATATCGATAGCAACAAACTCAACGGATTGGTCGGAAAGATGCTCGGCGATCTCGGCGGCGCGTTTAGCGTGCCGACCGGGAGCATCGGGTACAAGCTTGGTTTGTTTCAGTCTCTGCACAAGCATGGCGCCGCAACGTCAGATGAACTCGCCGGCCGCACCGGGCTGGCGAAGCGATATGTGAAGGAATGGGCGTTTGCCCAGGCATCGAACGGCTATATCGACTTCAATGCGGCGACAGATCAGTTCAGCCTGTCGCCTGAACAGGCAATGGTGTTCGCGGTAAAGGACAGCCCGGTCTACCTTGAGGGCGCGTTCGATTTGGCCGCGGAGATGATCAAGGGCCAGCCAAAGGTGGAGAGCGCTTTTCGGACGGGCGAGGGAGTTGCATGGGGCGAAAGCAGCGGCTGCCTTTTCTGCGCCGTCGGCGCGTTCTTCCGGCCGGGCTACGTCAATGCCATCGGGCAGGCGTGGCTGCCGGCGCTCGATGGCGTCGCACCCAAGCTGGAAGCAGGCGCCAAGGTCGCCGACATCGGCTGCGGTGTGGGCTTCTCGACCTTGTTGATGGCGGAGGCGTTCCCGAAAAGCTCATTCATCGGTTACGACTTCCATGCCCCATCGATCGAGCAGGCCAATGCCCATGCAAAAAAGCACGGCATCGCGGACCGCGTGCGTTTCGAGACTGCCCCTGCCAAGGCTATCGCCGAGAAAAATTTCGATCTCATTACGACGTTCGACTGCCTCCATGACATGGGAGACCCGCGCGGTTGCGCCTCGCATCTGCGTACCCTTATGAAGCCGGACGGCACCTGGATGATTGTGGAGCCGATTGCCGGAGACAAGGCCGGCGACAATGTCGCTAATCCGGTCAGCCGGCTCTACTACAACGCCTCGACCATGATCTGTGTCCCAACTTCGCTGGCGCAGGAAGTGGGCGAGGCGCTCGGTGCTCAGGCGGGCGAGGCAAAGCTGACGGAGGTGCTCAAGGGCGCGGGCTTCACGCGCGTGCGGCGCGCCACCGAAGGTCCCTTCAGCATGGTGCTGGAAGCGCGGCCTTGACTTGATCAGCAGGGTCCCGGCGCGCGCCGCGCTCGGGACCCACAACTGAAAAGATCAAATCGACGCACGACGAATAATTGGCGGTACGCCGGATTGAGGGCTGCCTGAGGGATCAGCTCAATCGCCTACTCAGGGACCGCTATTCCCGATCCGCCCAGCTCGGCGGGGAAGTCCTTCAGTTTGGGAAGGCCGTCCTTCATCGGCAGCACGGTCTCGGAATAGTTGACGTGGACGCCCGGGCTGAATTTCAGGGTCGGTATAGTTGCCGCATACACGTCGACAAGCCCCAGCGGCGGATGATCGGTCATTAGATGGCCACCGCATTTCTTGCAGAAATGCCGGTCACTTGTTTCGGTTTTCTGGAAGCGTCCGAGATGCTCTTCGCCTCTGATGACTTTTACATTCTGCGGCTGCCAAAGCGTAAACGCGTTGACTGGGCCCGCGGACCAGGAGCGGCATGATTCGCAATGGCAGTAACCCATTCCCTCAGGTGAACCCTGAACCTCAATCTCGACGGCTCCGCAGAAACATTTGCCCTTATGTGAAGTCATGATGAAATCTCCTGGTTATGAAATATTGGTGTCGTTGTTCTGCTTGCGTAAAACGCGAGCTTAGTCCCCGTAGGTGGGGAGCTTTTCAGGTGACAGACCGATCTGGTCTGTCGCGTGAATCTCATGCAATGCAAAGCCGTGAGCTACCATGAAGAGGGCGATGGTCGCCGCCATCAGAATTTTCTTGGTCATTTTTTTCGGCCCGGTGATCGGCTTGACGATCTGGTTTCGGTCGCAGCCGGGACATCTGCAAACGGGCCCAGGAGATGCTGGTTGCGGCGAATGATCCTTTTGGCCTCTCGATGTCGCGAGTCATGAAGGGCCATCAGTATCCAATTCCAGAATCCTGTTCGCGCCTTGCCAATCCCTGTGATCGGCAAATTAGAATAGGCAGGAAACGCAAGACCTTCACGATCATGACAGAAAGACATGCGACCAATCCCGAAAGAGCTGGCAGGAACCTCGCCGCTCAACAAGTTGATAGGGATGGCCCGACCGAAAAGCGCGACTTGTGATGGGATAAAGCGCGCTTCTGCCGCAAAAAGCTTTGAGGTCGCCTTCTTTTATTCTTCCGGCGGCCTTGAGAATTTATGGAGACTGACGCCCCGGCTGCGCAGAGCGGCATTGCCGCGCTAATGCAAGCCTGCCCGCCGAAAACCTTCGAGGTAGTGTTCACGATCGCTGTCGTGCTTGAACGGCACGTGTTCGGCG
This sequence comes from Bradyrhizobium sp., assembly GCA_025960445.1. GTDB lineage: Bacteria > Pseudomonadota > Alphaproteobacteria > Rhizobiales > Xanthobacteraceae > Bradyrhizobium. The sequence continues at coordinate 5,924 of JAICIT010000088.1, forward strand.
ACCCAGGCGAGCGAAATATTGGGCTGCGCGCGGCGAAGATCGTTCAGTGCACCTGTGGCGGCGTGTCCGTCGCCTGACATCCCGGCCGCAGCCGCCAGCACGCGGTACGCGGCGGCATAGTCGGCCCGAAGGCGAATGGCAATTCGCGCCAGGCGCATCGCTTCTTCGTAATTGCTTCCGATGTATTGGGCGAGGCAGGCCGAACCATAGTAGAGAGCGGAGAAGGGGTCGCGCGGGCTTAATTGAATCGCCCGGCTGACGGCTTCAAGGCTTTCTTCCCACCGGCCGCAAAAACTCAACGCCGTCGCGTAATAATTCTGCGCTTGCAAGAAGCTTGGATTGAGGCGCAGCGCCAATTCAAACTCGGCCAGCGAATCGTCGAACCGCCGTGTGATCAAATAGAAGGCACCGAGCGCATGATGCGCCCACGGGTCCTCGCTGTCAGCTCTGACCGCGGCGAGCGCCGTGCGCTCGACAATATCCGAGATCGTTTGCATTTCCGCCCACCCCATATGGGCGCCGAATGTATAGCTCGCCGCAAGCACGCCGAGGGCCTGGCCGTAGTCCGGGTCGATGGCAATCGCCTGTTCCAGAAGGGCCTGCGCCAATTCATTATCCTGCCGCGTGACCCGCCAATAGTGCGACAGCGCACGCATTACCAGTTCCCAGGCATCCATGCTGTTGGGGTGCTTGCGTCGAACGCGAAGATTTTCAGCCGCATAGAGCTGCGGTTCGATTGCCGCGACAATCGCCTCGGTAATTTCATCCTGGACCGCGAACACGTCAGCGAAGTCGCGATCGTACCGTTCCGCCCAGACGTGACTGCCGGTCGTGACATCATTCAACTGCGCCGTGATGCGCAGGCGCCCTCCGCTTTTGCGTACGCTGCCCTCGACAACGTAGCCGACGCCCAGCTCTTCACCGACCTGCCTGACGTGGACGGACCTGCCTCTATAAACAAAGGTGGAATTGCGCGCGATAACCAGGAACCAGCGCAGCTTGGAGAGACCTGTAATAATGTCTTCGCTGATCCCGTCGGAAAAATAGTCCTGCCCCGGATCACCACTCATGTTGCTGAACGGAAGCACCGCGATCGCGGGACGATCAAGCACGGGGGTCCGCTGCAACAGCTTGAACGCAACATCCGCGGGCGGAATTCCCTTGTCCGCCAGATCGTCGTCATCTCGTGTGAGCACCTCGCCGACGAAGCGGATGCCTTTACGGGCAAAGGTGCGGATCAGCTTCTGGTTGCGACCGGTTTCGCCGATCGCCTTTCGCGCAGCAGAGATGCGGCTCGTGAGCGTCGTATCTTCCACGATCCGGCCGCCCCAGACGGAGGCGATCAGATCGTCCTTGGTGACGACGCGATTCGTATTCTGGACCAGAAAAATCAACAGGTCGAGCACCTGCGGTTCTACCGCTATCGTTTCAGATCCTCGACGGAGTTCGCGACGGCTCGCATTGAGTTCGTAATCGGCAAAGAGAAACAGCAAAATTCCCACCCCGGATGTCGGCGGTCGACTAAAAATAGCTGCTCGGACATAATCGGGGAGTATTGAAGGCAAACGCCGCCACAATTCAAGATCGAATACCCTATCCAGGGAGCCGCCCGGCAAAACCTTCGTTAACTCTTTGCGGGTTATTGTGTTTTGTCGCGGACCTGGTTCTGCGTACCGCGACCAAAGGCACGGCCATGCTAGAGGACAAGATCAAGATCAAATGCTCTAAGTGCTCCAGGATTTTCAGAGAGCGGTTTCAAAGGATTCGCAACGGCTTTCAGATGCAGTGCCCGCATTGCCTCAAGCTGCTCACGTTCGACGGCAGCTCCGATGACAACAATATCCGGCGTGCCCTCAAGAGCGCAAAAGAAATGAGAACTGCCCTCGAAGAAGCGCGCCAGGAGTCCCCGGCGAGGACCTCCACGCCGGCGGACCGCTGACGCTCGGGTTTGGATTGCCAAACCGTGGCGACGCTCATCAATGAGATCACCGTGTTGAGCGCTCATTTCAGGCGCGTATTTTTCATTCGCCTTCGTACTTGAACGAGACATTGATTTTCGCGCGGTAGGA
>JAICIT010000089.1 GCA_025960445.1 Bradyrhizobium sp.
CAGCATGCGTTTCTCGTTGCGGATGATGATCTCGGGAGCTTGCAGCTCCAGCAGCCGCTTCAGGCGGTTGTTGCGGTTGATCACGCGCCGATAGAGATCGTTGAGATCAGACGTCGCAAACCGGCCGCCATCCAGCGGCACCAGCGGACGCAGGTCCGGCGGAATCACCGGCACGACGGTCAGGATCATCCACTCCGGCTTGTTGCCGGAATATCGGAAGGCCTCGACGATCTTCAGGCGCTTGGCGAGCTTCTTGTGCTTGATGTCGGATTCGGTTTCCTGCATCTCGGCACGCAGGGACGCCTCGAGCTTTTCGAGCTCAAGTCCCTTCAACAGCTCGCGGATCGCCTCGGCGCCGATCATGGCGGTGAAGCTGTCCTGGCCATACTCGTCCTGCGCCTTCAGATACTCGTCTTCCGAAAGCAGCTGCCGATCCTTGAGCGCGGTCAGTCCCGGCTCAAGGACGACGTAATATTCGAAATACAGAATCCGCTCGAGATCCTTGAGCGTCATATCGAGCAGAAGGCCGATGCGGGAGGGCAGCGACTTCAAGAACCAGATGTGCGCAACGGGCGCCGCCAATTCGATGTGGCCCATGCGCTCGCGCCGGACCCGCGACAGCGTCACTTCGACCGAGCACTTTTCGCAGATGATGCCCTTGTACTTCATCCGCTTGTACTTGCCGCACAAGCATTCGTAGTCCTTGATCGGCCCAAAGATGCGCGCACAAAACAGGCCGTCACGCTCCGGCTTGAAAGTGCGGTAATTGATGGTCTCCGGCTTCTTGATTTCGCCGTACGACCACGACAGAATCTTCTCCGGTGACGCGATTGAAATCCGGATCTGGTCAAAGACCTGAGCCGGGGTCGTCGGATTGAAGAGATTCATAACTTCTTGATTCATGGTCTTCTCCTCGCGTGCCGATCATCACCGGCAGCAAATTCGAAATTCTTTTTCAGCCACGCGCTTCGAAGCGAAGCGCGTATGCCCGGCGAACAGCCGGGCATGTCGCTTCATTTACTCGGCGGCCTCGGATGTCGGCGCTCCACCCAGCTTGGAGTTGTGCAGGTCGACGTTGAGGCCGAGCGAACGCATTTCCTTGACCAGCACGTTGAAGGATTCCGGAATTCCCGCTTCGAACGTGTCGTCGCCACGCACAATCGCCTCGTACACCTTGGTACGGCCGGCGACGTCGTCCGATTTGACGGTCAGCATTTCCTGGAGCGTGTACGCCGCGCCATAAGCCTCGAGCGCCCACACCTCCATTTCGCCGAAACGCTGGCCACCGAACTGCGCCTTGCCGCCCAGCGGCTGCTGGGTAACGAGCGAGTAAGGCCCGATCGAACGTGCATGGATCTTGTCGTCAACGAGGTGATGCAGCTTGAGCATGTAGATGTACCCAACCGTCACCTTGCGGTCGAAGGCGTCGCCGGTTCGGCCGTCATAAACGGTCGACTGTCCGGATGCGTCTAGACCGGCAAGCTTCAGCATTTCCTCGATATCGGCTTCCTTGGCGCCATCGAACACCGGCGTCGCGATCGGCACGCCGTGGCTGAGATTGCGCCCGAGTTCCATCAACTCGCCGTCGTTGAGCGACTTGATGGTTTCCTCGTCGCCGTAGATCTTTTTCAAGGTCTCCTTCAGCGGCCTGATGTCCTGCTTGGCATAGTAGGCATCCACAGTCTGGCCGATGCGCTTGCCGAGGCCGGCGCAGGCCCATCCAAGATGGGTTTCGAGAATCTGGCCGACATTCATCCGGCTCGGCACGCCGAGCGGATTGAGCACGATATCGGCATGCGTCCCGTCCTCAAGGAACGGCATGTCCTCAACCGGAACGATCTTGGACACCACGCCCTTGTTGCCGTGACGGCCGGCCATCTTGTCGCCGGGCTGAATCTTGCGCTTCACCGCGACAAAGACCTTGACCATCTTCATCACGCCCGGCGGCAACTCGTCGCCGCGCTGCAGCTTCTCGACCTTATCGAGGAAGCGCTGCTCGAGCCCCTTCTTCGATTCGTCGTACTGCTTCCGCATCGCCTCGATTTCGGTCATCAGCTTGTCGTTGGGCGATGCAAATAGCCACCATTGCGAACGCGGATGCTCTTCAAGCACCGCGCGCGTGATCTTGGTGTCCTTCTTGAAGCCTTTCGGGCCCGCGATGCCCTGGCGGTTCTCCAGAAGCTCGGCCAGACGACCGTAGACGTTGCGATCAAGAATCGCCTGTTCGTCGTCGCGGTCCTTGGCGAGACGCTCGATCTCTTCCCGTTCAATCGCCAGCGCGCGCTCGTCTTTATCGACGCCGTGACGGTTGAACACGCGCACTTCGACGATGGTCCCCTGCACGCCCGGAGGCACGCGCAGCGAGGTGTCGCGAACGTCGGATGCTTTTTCGCCGAAGATGGCGCGCAGAAGTTTTTCTTCCGGCGTCATCGGGCTTTCGCCCTTGGGCGTGATCTTGCCGACCAGGATGTCACCGGCGCGGACTTCGGCGCCGATATAGACGATTCCAGCTTCGTCCAGGTTCTTCAACGCTTCCTCCGAGACGTTCGGAATGTCGCGAGTGATTTCTTCCGGACCGAGCTTGGTGTCGCGGGCCATCACCTCGAATTCCTCGATGTGGATCGAGGTGAAGACGTCGTCCTTTACGATCCGCTCGGAAAGCAGGATCGAATCTTCGAAGTTGTAGCCATTCCAGGGCATGAACGCGACCAGCACGTTGCGGCCGAGCGCCAACTCGCCGAGATCGGTCGACGGGCCGTCGGCGATAATGTCGCCCTTGCGAACGAGATCGCCGACCTTCACCAGCGGACGCTGGTTGATGCAGGTCGACTGGTTGGAGCGCTGGTATTTCATCAGCCGATAGATATCGACGCCCGATTTGGTGGGATCGAGATCCTCGGTGGCGCGAATAACGATACGCGTGGCGTCGATCTGGTCGATGACGCCGGACCGGCGCGCCGCAATCGCGGCTCCCGAGTCCCGCGCCACTACGCCTTCCATGCCGGTGCCGACGAACGGCGCTTCGGCGCGGACCAACGGCACCGCCTGACGCTGCATGTTCGAGCCCATCAGGGCGCGGTTGGCGTCGTCGTTTTCCAGGAACGGAATCAATGCCGCCGCTACCGAAACCAGCTGCTTCGGTGACACGTCCATGTAGTCAACTTTGTCCGGAGGCAGCGGCACCACGTCGCGGGTGCCGCTCGAGCGGCAGACCACGAGGTCATCGGTGAAGCGGCCACGGCTGTCGATCTGCACATTGGCCTGCGCGACCGAGTAGCGGCCCTCCTCCATCGCGGAAAGATAGACCACCTCGTCAGTGACGCGGCCGTCCTTGACCTTGCGATAGGGCGTTTCGACGAAGCCGTATTTGTTCACGCGCGCGAAGGTCGCGAGCGAGTTGATCAAGCCGATGTTCGGGCCTTCTGGCGTCTCGATTGGGCAGATCCGGCCGTAATGCGTCGGATGGACGTCGCGCACTTCGAAGCCGGCGCGCTCGCGAGTCAGACCGCCCGGCCCAAGCGCCGAGAGTCGGCGCTTGTGGGTGATCTCCGAAAGCGGGTTCGTCTGGTCCATGAACTGCGAAAGCTGCGAGGAGCCGAAGAACTCGCGGACGGCGGCGGCCGCCGGTTTGGCGTTGATCAGGTCCTGCGGCATGACGGTGTCGATATCGACACTCGACATGCGTTCCTTGATCGCGCGCTCCATGCGAAGCAGCCCGATGCGATACTGATTCTCCATCAGCTCGCCAACCGATCGCACGCGACGGTTTCCGAGATGATCGATGTCGTCGATCTCGCCCTTGCCATCGCGCAGATCCACCAATGTCTTGATGACCGCGAGAATGTCTTCCTTCCGCAGCGTGCGATGGGTATCGGGCGCGTCGAGCTCGAGGCGCATGTTCATCTTGACCCGGCCGACCGCGGACAGGTCATAGCGCTCGGGGTCGAAAAACAGCGATTGGAACATGGTCTGCGCCGAGTCGATGGTCGGCGGCTCGCCGGGACGCATCACCCGGTAAATATCGAACAGCGCGTCCTCACGCGTCATGTTCTTGTCGGCATGCAGGGTGTTTCGAATGTAGCCGCCGACATTGACGTGGTCGATGTCGAGCAGCGGCAGCTCCTTGTAGCCCTGCTCGTTGAGCGCCTTCAGCGACTTCTCGGTGATCTCCTCGCCCGCTTCGGCATAGATTTCGCCGGTTTTCGGATTGACGAGATCTTCGGCCAGATAGTTGCCGACCAATTCTTCATCCGACAGGCGGAGCGCCTTCAGTCCCTTTTCCTGGAGCTGACGGGCGCCGCGAACGGTGAGCTTCTTGCCGGCTTCGAGCACAACCTTGCCGCTGTCAGCATCGATCAAGTCGTTGATCGTGCTGTAGCCGCGGAAACGGCTGGCGTCGAACGGCACGCGCCAGCCATCCTTGGCGCGCTTGTAGATGATCTTTTTGTAGAACGTGCTCAGGATGGTTTCGCCGTCGAGGCCGAGGGCGAACATCAGCGAAGTCACCGGAATCTTGCGCCGGCGGTCGATGCGCGCGAACACGATGTCCTTGGCATCGAACTCGATGTCGAGCCAGGAGCCGCGATAGGGAATCACCCGCGCGGCAAACAGCAGCTTGCCCGACGAATGGGTCTTGCCCTTGTCGTGATCGAAAAACACACCGGGCGATCGGTGCATCTGGGAGACGATGACGCGCTCGGTGCCGTTGACGACGAAGGTGCCGTTCATGGTCATGAGCGGGATATCGCCCATGTAGACGTCCTGCTCCTTGATGTCCTTGACCGATTTCGCGCCGGTTTCCTCGTCGATATCGAACACGATCAGGCGCAGCGTCACCTTTAGCGGCGCGGCATAGGTCATCCCGCGCTGTCGGCACTCGTCGACATCGTATTTCGGCGGCTCAAACTCGTAGCGGACGAATTCCAGCATTGAGGTGCCGGAAAAATCCGAGATCGGAAACACCGACCGGAACACCGCCTGCAAGCCTTCGTCGAGCCGCCCGCCCACGGGCTCGTCGACCATCAGAAACTGATCGTAAGACGCCTTCTGAACCTCGATGAGGTTCGGCATCTCTGCGACTTCCTTGATGTGTCCGAAGAACTTGCGAACGCGTTTGCGACCGGTGAATGTCTGCTGCGCCATCGTGGCCTCTCATTTCGTCGCCCATCAGGGGCGAACCTTCCGAAGCGCGATTGGCATCGCCCCCGGGTTGAATTTCGTCCGTTCCGTAGGCCCGGAAGCTCGTTTCAGGAGGAAAACCCTGAATCGAGGCACCAGACGTTCAAAACGCAAAAGGACGCGCGGGGCGCTTCTACGCACCCGCCCGTCAGAACCATCGTTTCACGGACTGCAAAAGCCCGAAATTGCCTGTCTCCCAACGGCTTGCCCAGAAACGCTGCCGCTCCCGCCGCCCACCGTGCTTTCGTGCTGTCGTCCCGATATGGGATGACAAGCGTGGAGATTCGAGGGGTAACTTCCCGAATCCCCACACATTTCTGTGTATAAAGCTCGTCCCGCCGCTTCGTTTGGCCTGATCGGCCACCCAGATCGGCGGAGCGATCGCCAAACCTCGCTCGGCTATGCCGAGCAGGTCGGCGAATGGAACCGAAGCAAGCTTCGCTTACTTCAATTCCACCTTGGCGCCAGCCTTCTCGAGCTGGCCCTTGATCTTGTCGGCTTCGTCCTTGTTCACGCCTTCCTTGACCGGCTTGGGCGCGCCTTCGACGAGGTCCTTGGCTTCTTTCAGGCCGAGCCCGGTGATGGCGCGGACTTCCTTGATGACTTCGATCTTCTTCTCGCCAGCAGCGGCGAGGACGACCGTGAATTCGGTCTTTTCTTCAGCCGGAGCAGCGGCAGCACCGCCACCGGCAGGACCGGCTACCGCAACCGCGGCAGCGGCGGAGACGCCCCATTTTTCTTCGAGGAGCTTTGCCAGTTCGGCAGCTTCGAGCACCGTCAGGCTCGAGAGGTCGTCGACGATTTTCTGTAAGTCGGCCATTGATCTGTTCCTTAAGCGTATTGGTTCGAACCAGGTTTGATTTGCGAAGGGAGTCAGGCCGCTTCGCTCTTTGAGGCATAGGCCTGAACGACGCGCGCAAGCTTTGCCGCGGGCGCAGTGGAGAGCTGAGCGATCTTGGTTGCCGGCGCCACGAGGAGGCCGACGATCTTTCCGCGCAACTCATCGAGCGACGGCAATGAGGCGAGCGCCTTTACGCCATCGACATTCAGGACGGTCTTGCCCATCGACCCGCCGAGGATGACGAACTGCTCGTTCGTCTTGGCGAATTCGATGGCAACCTTTGGCGCCGCTACCGGATCGTTTGAAGTCGCGATCACGGTCGGCCCCTTCAACAGGGAGCCGATGGCAACGACGTCTGTGCCTTCAAGAGCAATTTTGGCGAGACGGTTCTTCGAGACCTTCACCGACGCACCCGCCTGCTTCATCTGCATCCGCAGCTTCTGCATTTGGGCCACCGTAAGGCCGGAATAATGAGCCACGACCGCAACGCTGGTGGTCTTGAACAGACCGTTCAGCGCCTCAACCGCGTCCTTTTTTGCCGCTCTTTCCACAGCAAGCTCTCTCCGGTTGGCGGCCGTTGCCTGATGGCAGGGACCGCCGGGTTGCACCCGTCGTCCCGCCCGAACCTGACCTCGACCGATTGAGCCGGAGGCCATAGGGGGCAGAACAACATTGAAAAGCCTGCCCTCCCGAGCCGATTGGGCTGCGGGGTGTCGAGGTTCGAACCATATCCGCCCCGCCGCTTCCAGCGACGCCAGCGAAATCCGGTCTTCACCCGTCTATGCAGGCCATGCGATTAAGCCTTTGAAGAAACCTGGGGTTTCGCCGCGGGCGCCTGCAGTCTTGGACAGGAATTGAGATCATCCGGCGAACCGAAGGACCCCTGCTCACGTCCCCCAAAACAATGGTTTTCGTTCCTTTCGAGCAATCCATGCGGATGTCCTGAAAGGAATGGTCTCCGTGTATCGGGTTTTCGGAAGCGAGCACGGACGTGCCAGCGACCGCCAGCACGTCCGGAAACGGTTGTTTAACGACTCTCTTCCCTCTTGCCAAGGGCTAATTCGGCGATTTGTCCAGCATTATTGCGCGGGCGCGGCCAAAAACCGCGTCAAGCGTGCCGGACCTCATAGGGCAGTGATTTTCCTGCAAAAAACGCCTCCAGATTGGCGAGCACGCAATCCTGCATCGCCGCATGGGACTCCAGGGTGTGGCCGCCTACGTGAGGCGTCAGCACGACATTTGGAAAGCCGGTCAATTGATCCGGCGCGTGCGGCTCCTTCTCGTAAACGTCGAGACCGGCGCCCGCGATGGCACCCTCGCTGAGCGCGGCCACCAGGGCAGCCTGATCGATCACGGAGCCGCGCGAGATGTTGACGACGTAACCCTCGCTGCCGAGCTTTCGCAGAATGTTGGCGTCGACGGCGTGATGCGTATCCGCGCCGGCACGAACCGCAATCATGAGCACGCTGCACCATTGCGCGAGTGCCTCAAGGCTCGTGAAATATTGATACGGTACATCGTGCCGGCGGCGGCTGAAATAAGCGATCTCGGACTCAAACGCAGCGATACGGGTTGCGATCTTGCCGCCGATTTCGCCCATGCCGTAAATGCCGACGCGGCGGCCGGGATTGCCCGGCTGCGGGCGCATCAATGGCGAAGGCTTTCCGACCGACCAGCTTCCGCTTCGGACGTAATTGTCCGCCGGCAACAGCCGCCGGGTCACCGCCAGCATCAAGGTGACCGCGAGATCGGCCACCGCTGCGGCATTCGCCGCCGGGCTGTGGGCAACGTGGATTCCGCGTTGCGCGGCAGCGGCCAGATCGATGCCGTCATATCCGGTTCCATAACAGACAACCGCGCCCAGCGACGGCATCTTGTCCATCATGTCCCCGCCGAGCGGGGTGCTGCCCGCGCTGACCATGGCGCGAATCCCCGAAAGCTGCTCAGCCGTGAACAC
>JAICIT010000090.1 GCA_025960445.1 Bradyrhizobium sp.
ATGGTGGACAGGACAATCGAGCCTGACTATAAACCGGCGCTCCCAAGCCCCCACGGGCTGGAAGTGCCCAGGTAGCTCAGTTGGTAGAGCATGCGACTGAAAATCGCAGTGTCGGTGGTTCGATTCCGCCCCTGGGCACCATTTTTTCGGTTTCCAGATCATCCGTCGGTGATTGCTTCCGCAGAAAGGAAAGCCGATGTCGGCTGAAATCAACATCTACAATCCCGAGGCACTTGGCCCACCGATGGGGCAGTACACGCATGTGACGCGCGTGAGGGCGAACGAATTCCTGTTTATCGCGGGAATGCTGTCGGGCGACGCCGCAGGCAACGTGATTGGCGAGGGCGATTTCGATCTTCAGACAGCGCAGGTCTTTCGCAATATCGAGGCGGCGCTGAAATCAGCGGGAGCATCCTGGGCCAACGTCGTTCAGTTCACGACGTACCTTGTCCATTCGCAGGACATTCCCAAGTTCATGGCGTTTCGCCTGCGTGAATTCCCGAAGATGTTTCCAAACGGGAAGTATCCACCGAACACGCTTCTCATGGTGGACCGGCTGGTGAAGGAATCTTTCCTTGTTGAGGTGCAGACCATCGCGGCCGTCTGATCGACGGACTGTTCGCGGGCTCGTTGTTGCCTTGATCCTCGGCTAATCGAAGTGGCTGCTGACGTGCGCGCGACGAGGCGGCCTTTGGTTTGCGTCGTTCGCTCCCTGTGTTGGCAGGCCTGAAATCCCCTTCCTGCCAATTCGGTTCGAAAGGTGCCTGGTAGCCGGAAGCTTGCGATCCACGGGCCTTTGTGCGATCGATGGCAATTAGCTCCAACCAGCCATTGCACATGAATGTTTCGAACGCGCTCACGCCGCATCTGATCCGCCCCGAGCATCTCGATCCGCATTGGCGCTGGGATCGCGCGATCCCTTCGCACGGCCATATCTCAGTCGATTTCGAACGGCGGGTGGATTTCGATCGGCTTCGACAATACCGGCTGGCCCGAGCCCGCGCTGCGCTGAAAGCTTCACCGTGCGGCGCGCTATTGCTGTTCGACGTCAATAACATTCGTTATGTCTCGGGCACCAAGATCGGCGAGTGGGAGCGCGACAAGCTTTGCCGGTTTGCACTGCTGGCCGGTGATGGCGAGCCGATCGTGTGGGATTTCGGATCGGCCGCGGTGCATCACCGCATTCACTGCGACTGGCTCGCGCCGGACAATTGCCGCGCCGGCATGCTCGGCATGCGCGGCACCGTGCCGCCCGCCGTCGGTCTGATGAAGGCGCATGCCGAGGAAGTCATGAGCCTGCTGCGAGCCGCGGGCGTGGCCGAGATGCCCGTAGGGGTCGATCTTGCCGAGACCGCGATGTTCTTCGAGCTGCAGAAGGCCGGCATGAAGGTGCTTGACGGTCAGCAGGTGATGCTGGACGCGCGCGAGATCAAGAACATTGACGAGATCATGCTGCTCAACCAGGCCGCGGCCATGGTCGACGGCGTCTATCATTCAATTTACGAGGCGCTGAAACCCGGGGTTCGCGAGAACGACATCGTCGCGCTCGCCAACAAGATTCTCTATGAGATGGGCTCCGATGACGTCGAAGCGATCAACGCGATCTCCGGCGAGCGCTGCAATCCGCATCCGCACAATTTCACCGACCGCATCCTGCGTCCGGGCGATCAGGCGTTCTTCGATATCCTGCAATCGTATCAGGGCTATCGGACCTGCTATTACCGTACGTTCAATATTGGGCGCGCAACGCCGGCCCAGCACGACGCTTACAAGAAGTGCCGCGAATGGCTGGATGACGCGATCGCGCTGATCAAGCCCGGTGTCTCGACCGATACGGTTGCGAAGGTCTGGCCGAAAGCGGAGGAGTTCGGTTTTCCGAATGAGATGGCGGCGTTCGGACTGCAGTTTGGTCACGGTCTCGGGCTGGCGCTGCATGAGCGTCCGATCATCTCGCGGCTGGTGTCGCTGGAAAACCCAATGGAAATCAAAACCGGGATGGTGTTCGCGCTGGAGACTTATTGTCCAGCGAGCGATGGCTTCTCGGCGGCTCGCATAGAAGAGGAAGTCGTCGTCACCGACAAAGGCTGCCAGGTGATCACGTTATTTCCCGCAGAGGAATTGCCGATCGCCAACCGATACTAGCCTGGGGAAGCCACCGATTAGGCTAGCACGCGCGCGCTGAGGCACCCGTGAAGCCGTCGATCCCGGCACCAGATCGGGGACCGCTATGGTTATCATCGGGTTGACGCCGCTCCGTCGTGCACCATCTGTCAATCAAAAGCTGTAACGCTTTGTTTTTACCCGCTCTGGTAACTACGGGGGGAGCGGATAGCAGAGCGCCTGGCTCGTCGCCCCGGCGCCGACGCCAGACACCGATCCGTTCAGGTGACCCGATCGGCCGAGCTAACACTCTAAAGGTCTAGCGCGTTTTTGGGTGCCTCCGAAGCGGATCCACCCGAGAGAACGATGTCCACGCAGACTCTATCGCTTCAACCAGTTGTTTGCACAGGCGCGGACCACGCGCTGCAGCGGCTCGCGAAGATGTTCGCCGCGCTCAGCGCTACGAATGAGGCCATCCTGCGGACGAACTCACGGGAAGAGCTCTATCAGCAGGTCTGCGAGGCGGCGCTTCAAAGCGGAAATTTCAACGGCACGGTGGTTCTCCTTCCGGAAGCGGCAACGGGCATGTTGAAAGCGGTCGCAGGAGCAGGCGAAAATATCGGGCTGCTCACTCAGGTGCCGTTCTCGATTGATCCCGCGATCGCCTACGGCAGAGGCATATGCGGCACGGCATTCCGAACTCAAAAGATTTGCATCAATAATAATCTGTTCAGTGACAAGCGCGTCAGATCCTGGCAGCAGGATGCACAACGTGCGGGAGTAGGCGCGAGCGCCGCGCTTCCCTTGATCCAGTCGGGGAAGAGTATTGGCGTTTTAATGGTGACGCTCGCGGAAACCGATTCGCTCGACGACGACGCGGTGTCGCTCCTGACCCGCATGGCTGACAATCTGTCGTTCGGGCTCGACAATCTCGATCGCGAAACCGAGCGCAAGCGCAGCGAAAGGGCAGCCCGGCGACTCGCCAAGATGTATGCGGCGCTCAGCGCGACCAATGAAGCCATCTTGCGCGCCAGGACTGCGGTTGAACTTTACCAACTCGTTTGCGATGCGGCGGTTCACGTCGGCAATTCGCTGGCGGCCGCCGTGCTTTTGATCGAGCCGGAAACCACTTCGCTGCGGCCGGTGGTCGGCACCGGTCAAAGTGTCGAGCAGATCGAGCAGACCCGGTTCTCAATCGATCCAGATGATGTTTATGGCCGGGGAGTGTGCGGCAAGGCTTTCCGGACCCAGTCGACCCATGTCAACGAGGACGTCCTCAACTCCGATCAGGGCAAGCCCTGGCGAGAATCGAGCCTTCAGACAGGAGTGGTCGCGAGCTGCGGGGTGCCTCTGACCAACGACGGCAAGAGCATCGGCGTGATCCTGTTTTTCCTCAGTAAATCGAGCGCAATGGATAAGGAGATCATCGCACTTCTGACGCGAATCGGCAAAAACGTTTCATTCGCGCTGGAGAATTTCGATCGTGCCGATGAAAAGAACCAGGCCGACGAGCGAATTCAGTTTCTGGCAACGCACGATGACCTGACGCGTCTGCCAAATCGCGTGATGTTCAATCAGCTTTTCGAACAGTCGATCCGGCTGGCACGGCGCGACAATCATCAATGCGCGGTGTTGTTCATCGATCTCGACAGGTTCAAGGTGATCAACGATTCGCTTGGGCATGCCGCAGGTGACACGCTGCTGATCGAGGTGGCCAAAAGGCTCCGCGATTGCGTACGCGATAGCGATGTCGTAGGCCGCCTGGGCGGCGACGAATTCGTGGTGATGCTCGACAGGATTTCCGACCGGGACCAGGTCGCGGTGGTCGCCCGCAAGATCCTCGCGGCCCTACTGTCGCCCATATTGCTTGCGGGGCATGAGTGCAGCACGACCGGAAGCGTCGGCATTGCCGTTTTCCCCGAAAACGGCAACGACGCCCTCACCCTGACCAAGAACGCGGATATCGCCATGTATCTCGCCAAGGAAGAAGGCAAAAACGATTTCCGTTTCTTCTCGTCGGAGATCAAGTCGCAGTCGATCGAGCGACTCATGCTTGAGGCCGACTTGCGTCACGCACTCGAGCTTGACCAATTCACGCTGCACTATCAGCCGAAGCTTGACGTCCAGACGGGCCGGATCACCGGTCTCGAAGCCTTGCTCCGATGGGTCCATCCGGAGCTCGGCGATCTTCCGCCAATGGAGTTCATTTCGCTCGCCGAGGAAACCGGCCTGATCATTCCGATCGGTCTTTGGGTCCTCAAAACCGCTTGCGCGCAGAACATGGCATGGCAGCGTGACGGGCTCCCCGCGATCTCGATGGCGGTGAATCTTTCGCCCCGGCAATTCCTCGACGAAAATCTGCTTCGCGATATCGATGAACTGTTGATGTCGACCGGCATGCCGGCCCATCTGTTGCAACTTGAAATCACCGAGAGCATGGTGATGCAGAACGTGGATCGCGCCGTCAAGGTGCTCGATCAGATTCAAGGCCGAGGCGTGCGGCTGGCGATCGACGATTTCGGCACCGGCTATTCGTCGATGTCCCTGATGAAGCAATTCCCGATCGACACAATCAAGATCGATCGTTCTTTCGTTCGGGATCTCGAGAACAGTAGCCAGGACCGCGCGATTGCCAAAGCCATCATCAGCATGGGCAAGGCATTGGGCCTGACCGTGGTTGCCGAGGGGGTCGAGACAGCCGAACAGGACGCCTTCCTGAGGGGACATGAGTGCGACGAGCTTCAGGGATACTTGTTCAGCAGGCCGATCCCGGCGGAAGCAGTTGCCCTGCTGCTTCGTCCCACTTTATCCTCGCCATCACTCCAGCCTTCGATGTTTCCATCATCGAGTCACGTCCGCTAGGCTGTCCCCACAAGGCCTGAGGCCAAGGCAGGAGCGATCAAGCCTTGCCGTGCTTTCATTTGACTTCATGCATCTTCTGACGGCATTGCCTGCGGCGATCATCAATCGCCATGAGGGCATCAGCAGGCTATGATCTGAGCTCCTTTTACTCGAGCAGTATCTGCGCGGCGGCAAGTCAGATCCAAGGAGAAGAAATTGGCAAAACATTCACTCGGCTGGATCGGGATGGGACGCATGGGCTACCCGATGGCCGAACGTTTGCTCAAGGCTGGCCATTCGGTCGCGATCTGGAATCGAACCCGCGCCAAGGCCGAGCCACTGGCGAAGAAGGGCGGGCGCATCGTTGATCAACCGAGCGAGCTTGCCGGCCAGGACATCGTGTTCACAATGGTGTCGACCGGCAGCGATCTCGAGCAGGTTTATTTCGGCGCAAATGGGCTTGTTGCCGGTACCGCCGGTACACGCCCTAAAATCCTGGTCGATTGCTCCTCGATCGGCATCGAACAGTCGGAAGCGATCCGGGCGAGGCTGAAGCAATTGGGATGCGAATTCATCAGTGCGCCGGTCAGCGGCAATGGAAAATGCGTCAAAGCGGGCAAGCTCTCCTCGGTGGCATCAGGACCAAAAACAGCATTCCACGAGGTCCAGTCGTATCTTGCGACTATCGCAGCTTCCGGAGTTGCTTACGTGGGCGAGGGCGAATTGGCGCGCGTGTGCAAAATCGCGCACAACGTCTTTCTCGGCGTGGTGATTCAAAACCTGGCGGAGATCACCATACTGGCCCAAAAGGCTGGCGTGCCGCGCCACGCCTTCCTCGATTTCATGAACGCGAGCGTGCTCGGCTCGACGTTCACGAAGTACAAAAGCAATGCGTTGGTCAATCTCGACTGGACCACGACCTTTACGCCGGCGCTGCTGCGCAAAGACCTCGATCTCGGGTTGAAGGCCGCGCGCGATCTCGATGTCGCGATGCCGGTAACGGCCGCAACACGCGAGGCGCTGCAGAGCCATTTTGGCGCCGCGACGCTGAAGCCGGACCCAAGCGCCTACCTCGAGAAGGATTTCGCGGCGTTGCTGGAAACGGTCGCGCTTGCATCCGGCATAAAGCTTGCGCCCGAGAATGTTCCGATGTCGACCGGCCTCGAGACGGAGGGCTAAAGGCTGCACGCCGATGCAAGGCCAAACACGGCGGAGGTTCGCAGAATGATCACCCCGCCGTTCGCGCCTTTCGGCCCTCGATCGGATAGGCCGGATCGTTATAGCCCGGCGTCGATGGATGGCCAGGCGCGACCAGACGATCGATCAGTGCTTCGTCCTCGGCGGTAAATCGATAATCGAGCGCGCGCATATAATCGTCCCATTGTTCTTCTGTGCGCGGGCCGGCGATCACGCCGGTGACGAACGAGGAATTCAGGACCCATGAGACGGCGAACTGTCCGGCACTGATTCCCTTTGCCTCGGCATGCTTTCGGATTTCCTGCGCGAGCTTGATTGATTCAGGCCGCCACTCGGTCTGCATCATCCTTGTATCCTTGCGGCCGGCGCGCGTGTCCTTGTCCGGCGCCGCATCGGCCCGATATTTGCCGGTCAGCACGCCGCGGGCCAGCGGACTGTAGGTGACGATTCCGAGACCGTAGAATTGGCACGCCGGAAAGTGCTCCACCTCCGGCATCCGGTTCATCGCGTTATAGTAGGGCTGGCTCGCAACCGGGCGATCGATGCCGAGCCGATCGCAGATGTTGCAGATTTCCGCGACCCGCCATGCCCGGTAATTGGACACGCCGAAATAACGGACCTTCCCCTTCTGGATCAACTCGCCCATCGCGCGCACGGTCTCGTCCAGCGGAGTCGAATGGTCTTCCTTATGCAGATAATAGATATCGATATAGTCCGTGCCGAGCCGCCTAAGGCTTTCGTCGGCCGCCTGCAGCACCCATCGCCGGGACAATCCGGCACGATTGGGATCGTCGCCCATCGGGTTGGCGAGCTTCGTAGCGAGCACCCATCTGTCGCGGCTGTTGGAAATCGCGCGGCCGACCACCTGCTCGGAATTGCCCGTCGAATAAGCATCAGCGGTATCGATGAAGTTGATCCCGGAGTCGCGCGCCTTGGCGACAATCCGCGTCGAAGTTGCCTCGTCCGTCGGGCCGCCGAACATCATGGTGCCGAGGCATATCGGCGAGACTTTCAGGCCGCTACGGCCGAGCTGTCGATATTGCATCGGTCATTCCTTTGAGTGTGCAGGTATCAATCGTTCTTCAATATTTTGAACACGCCGTTGGCCATCGCGATACAGCGTTCGCCAACGGTTACCTCCGTGCTGACGAAAATCAGCGTTCTGGTCGAGCGGACGACGCGCGGCTTCGACGTGAGGATCTCGCCGATCTTGCCGGACTCGACGAAATGCGTGTCCATCTGGATGGTCGCCAGCGTTGGCCGGCCCGAGACATATCGCGCACTCATGCCACAGGTGCGGTCCGCGAACGTCATCAACACTCCGCCCTGCACCAGGCCGCGACGGTTATGATGCTTATCCTGCGCGACAAGGGCGTATTCATGCTCGCTGCCGACCTTACGATGCCATAGCGGTCCGATCAGATGCAGGAAGCCGGTGGTCTCGACCATGGTCCAGCCGGAAGCCTTGAGCTTCTCCGTGGCCTTTTCGGTCATAGCAGTCATTCCAGCCCCGGCGGCCAACTTCCGCATTCGCCTCATTTCATCAATCGCCGGCGTGTTGTAGTCAAGCCGGATGGCCAGACCGTTCGACGATGCCACCAGACGGAATATCGCGGCGCGATGCGCTGAGTTCACGCGGTTGCCGGCAAGCGAGCCCGCGCCGGGGCTGAAGCGGGCCGCTGTCGCGATCGCGCTGGTCGAGGCGCCCAAGCCTGCAGGCGGAACGGCGCTGCTGCTGACATTGCGCGCGGCGGGGCTGCGGGCGCATCGGGGTCAGTGGGCGTTGCCGGGCGGACGCTGCGACGATGGCGAGAGCGTCGTGACGGCG
>JAICIT010000091.1 GCA_025960445.1 Bradyrhizobium sp.
CGACGGCTTGCGCGGCGCGAACGATATCGCCGGCCCTGATGCTGCGATCGACGATGAACGCAAAGTCGCGCGACACCGGCTGGAAGGCTGAGAGTTCAAGCACCGGCTTGGCCCGTGTCTGCTTCTGCTTGGCCTCCGGAATGCGATCGAGGATCACCTCGAACGCGACCAGTGGACCCTCGGCGCCAAGCGTCTCCAGCGCGGCCGGATGCAGCTCGCCGAAATATCCGAGCACGTTTTGCGGACCGATCTGGATGGTCCCGGAGCGCCCGGGGTGAAGCCAGTTCGGCCCACCCGGCACCACTTGCAAAGCCTGCACTGGCGCGCCGACGGCTGAGAGTACCGCGAACGCGTCGCCTTTGGCATCAAGCGCATCGACAGTCGCCGAGCCCGACCAGTGGCGTCCTATTCCCTTTGACGAACCGAGGCCGTGACGAACGCCCGCGGCTGCCGCGAATTGATCCTGCGGCCGGTCACCCCTGAACACCTGGCCGACTTCGAACAGCGCAACGTCCGGAAATCCGCGATCGCTATTGGTCTGTGCGGCGGCGATCAGCCCCGGCAGCAGGCTCGGCCGCATATCGGACAGTTCGGAGGCGATTGGATTGGCGAGCGCGAGCTCGCCTCCGCCTCCACCGAACAGCTCGGCATGGGGTTTTGCGATGAACGACCAGGTTACCGCCTCGACCATGCCCCGCGCTGCGAGCGCGCGCTTGGCGCGGCGGGTACGCAACTGAAGAGTGGTAAGGACCGGCTTGCGGGCCGAGATTCCCCGGTCGAACGGCGTCATCGGCACTTTGTCCACGCCGACGATGCGCACGATCTCCTCGACGATGTCGGCCTTGCCGTGCACGTCGGATCGCCAAGACGGTACCGCGATCTTCACCACCGGTCCGGGGCCAGCCATCATGAAACCCAGATGGGTCAGAATCCGCTTCATCTCCGGGAGCGGCACGTCGATGCCGGCCAGGCGCTTCACTTCGCTGAGCGGAAAATCGATCACCCGGTCATCACCGAAGCTCTTGCCAACCACCACGTTTTCGGATGGCGTCCCGCCGCAAATTTCCATGACCAGCCGGGTCGCCATTTCCAGGCCAGGGATCATGAAGGCCGGATCGACGCCGCGCTCAAAGCGATAGCGCGCGTCCGAATTGATGCCGAGCTTGCGGCCGGTGTGCGCGATGTTGATCTCGTTCCATAGCGCCGATTCGATCAGCACGTCGGTCGTCTGTTCAGAGCAGCCGGAGGCTTCACCGCCCATGATGCCGGCCAGCGACTCGACGCCGTGCTCGTCGGCGATTACGCAAATATTTTCATCCAGCGCATAGGTGCGGCCATCGAGCGCGAGCAGCGTCTCGCCATTTTTGGCGCGGCGAACGCTGAGATTACCGCTCACTTTAGCGGCGTCGAACACATGAAGCGGCCGGGCACGGTCGTAGGTCATGAAGTTGGTGATATCGACCAGCGCGTTTATCGGCCGCAAACCGATCGCGCTCAGCCGCTGCTGCAGCCAGACCGGCGATGGACCGTTCTTCACGTCCCGCACCAACCGCAACGCAAAACCGGGACACAGCGAGGGGTCCTCGACGCTCACCTTCACCGGACAGGGAAACTCTCCCTTCACGGGCTTGATCGCCGGGTCCTTGAACTTGCCCATGTCGGCGGCCGAGAGATCGCGCGCGATGCCGTGCACGCCGGTGCAATCCTGCCGGTTCGGCGTCAGGTTGATTTCCAGCACGGGATCGCCGAGCCCGGCCCATTGCGCGTAACCGGCGCCGACAGGCGCGTCCGCCGGCAATTCCATAATCCCATCATGATCGTCAGAGATTTGCAGCTCGGCTGCCGAGCACAGCATCCCGCGGCTCTCGACGCCCCTGATCGTACCTACTCCAAGCGTGATGTTTTTGCCGGGAATATAAGTCCCCGGCGCCGAGAACACGCTGATGAGGCCCGCGCGCGCGTTGGGCGCGCCGCATACGACCTGCACCGGTGCGGCGCCATTTCCGGGATCGACCATGCAGACCCGCAGCCGATCCGCTTTAGGATGCTGCTCGGCGGAGAGCACGCGCGCGATCGTGAAAGGCGCGAGCGCCTTTGCCTTGTCCTCGATGTTCTCGACCTCCAGCCCGATCATCGTGAGCTTGTCGGCGAGCTTTTCGAGCGGCTCGTCGGTGTCGAGATGTTCTTTCAGCCAGGACAGGGTAAATTTCATGACGTCACCCTGCCCTCGGCGAAAACCTCGACCAGACGAAAGCGTTCGCACATCAACATCATGTCTTCGCTGAACTTGCGCGCCCGCTCAAAATACTGGCGGTGCGCCTCGCGCCAGTAGGCGAGGCTTCGGTCGCCCTCGCCTTCGTCGAAAGCAAACTTCGCATCTACTTCGTTGTAGCGTCGAAAGGTGACTTCAACCGACTCGATCACACATTTCGGATCACCCTTTCCATCGAGCACGATCCAGCGTTCGCCCGGCTTGGAAATGTTCGGCTCATCCTCGGTGCTACACGTTGCAGTTTTTGTGCCCTTTAAAACAAGCTCGAGCAACTCGTCCGCGAGCGCGGGGCTATCTCCGAACGCGAACGAACGCAAACCCCGATATTTTTCCGGAACAGTGAGGCCGCTCACGAACTCAGGCCTCCGGCCAGGGTCGGAAGATCGAGCGGCTTGAAGCCATAATGGCCGAGCCACCGCACATCGCTTTCGAACAACTGCCGCAAATCGGACATGCCATATTTGAGCATCGCGATACGGTCGATACCCATGCCCCAGGCAAATCCCTGGTACACGTCCGGATCGATGCCGCAGGCGCGCAGCACGTTCGGATGCACCATGCCGCAACCGAGAATCTCCAGCCAGTCCTCGCCTTCGCCGAAGCGAATCTCGCCCTTGTCGCGGCGGCACTGGATGTCGACCTCCAGCGACGGCTCAGTGAACGGGAAAAAGGACGGCCGAAACCGCATGTTGATGTGATCGACTTCGAAGAACGCCTTGCAGAACTCGTGCAGAATCCATTTGAGGTGACCGAGATGGGAGCTCCTGTCGATGACAAGGCCCTCGACCTGGTGAAACTGCGGGGTGTGAGTGGCATCGGAGTCAATCCGATAGGTACGGCCAGGACAGATGATTCGGATCGGCGGTTTTTGGCTGAGCATGGTTCGCACCTGGACCGGCGAGGTGTGAGTGCGCAACAACATGCGCGAGCCGTCTTCCTTTGGATTGAAGAAGAAGGTGTCGTGCATCTCCCGGGCCGGATGGCCTTCGGGAAAATTCAGTTTCGTGAAGTTGTAATCGTCGGTCTCGATGTCGGGGCCTTCGGCGATCGCAAATCCCATGTCGGCGAAGATCGTATTGACCTCCTCGAACACCTGGCTGAGCGGATGGATCCGGCCTTGCTCGGCGGGAGCCTCGCGTAGCGGCAGCGTGACGTCGATGGTCTCGGACTTCAGGCGCGCATCCAGCGCTGCGGATTTCAGGATATCGCGGCGCGCGGCCAGCGCCTGGGTGACGGTGTCCTTGGCGCTGTTGATCTTCGCGCCCTCGGTTTTGCGCTCGTCGGGCGACATCTTGCCGAGTGTCGAGAGCAGCGCGGAAATCGAACCCTTTTTGCCCAACGCCGAGACGCGCACGGCTTCCAAAGCGGCTTCATCGCCCGCCGCAGCGATCTGGGCGAGGATTTGGGATTCAAGTTGGGCGAGATCGGACATGGCGACGATCACCTCCTGGGAGCGCGCGCAGTCCAGCACGTGAGGCTGTCATCATCCGCAAAGCGGATGACCAGTAACCCCGGGGCAGAATGTTGGTCGGTGGCTACTGGATGCCCCGCTTTCGCGGAGCATGACACCGGAGTTGCGAGACGCTACGGCGATTTGAGTTAAGCGGCCAGCGCGGCCTTGGCCTTTTCCGCGATCGCCTGGAACGCCGCCGGCTCGTGGATAGCGAGATCCGACAACACCTTGCGATCCACCGTGATGCCCGACTTCGACAGGCCGTTGATAAAGACGCTGTAGGTCATCCCGAACGGACGCACCGCGGCGTTGAGGCGCTGAATCCACAGGGCGCGGAAGGTGCGCTTCTTGCGCTTGCGGTCACGGAAGGCGTATTGCCCGGCCTTCTCGACGGCGGCCTTTGCGGCGCGGATGGTGTTCTTGCGGCGGCCGTAAAAACCTTTGGCGGCCTTGTAGACCTTCTTGTGTTTGGCGTGAGATGTCACACCGCGTTTGACGCGAGCCATGACTTAGTCCTCGATCTCTGGAATGGGTGACGGAAACGCCGCGCGGACGCGGCCAGGCAAATCAGACGTGATCGTTTTGCGATCAGGCGTTCGGCAAGAAATACTTTTTGATGTTGTCGCCGTCGGTCTTGAACAGCACGCGCGTACCACGGAGCTGACGGATCTGTTTTTTTGTCCGCTTGATCATGCCGTGGCGCTTGCCGCGCTGGGCATGCATTACCTTGCCGGTGGCAGTCACCTTGAAGCGCTTTTTAGCGCCCGATTTGGTCTTCAGCTTGGGCATTTGGCTCTCCTGTTGCCGCAACACGACATCGCCCCTGAGGGCGCCCGGCCGGCTAAAATGCTCGTTAGAGCGTTGAAAGTGCTCGATTATTCCTGAAATGAAATAGCCGGCACGGCATCGACACGGCAGCCCTTGATCAGCCGGGCGATGAAGGCTGCGCTTATGGCAGAGCCGAGGAAGATTGGCAACGATGAACCGTCAATGGGCTTCGCGGGACGAACCAGTTCCACCCCCCTGGCGGTTCAGCCCCAAGCAGGAAAACCATGACGATTTCAGCCCGCTCATCCGGCTTTTTTGCCGATTTCCGCCGGGTACGGATCGTGCGACCATTGTGCGCTGCAGCCGTGCTCGCCGCATTGGCCGTGCCGGCCACCGCGAAGGGCGGCACGGTCCGGAGGGCGCTCTCCGGCGACTATGACGGGGTTTGGAACGTTCTGATCATTACCCAGGCCGGCAATTGCGACGCCGCCTACAGCTATCCTTTCCGCGTGGCGGCGGGCCGTATCTCCTCGGCGGGTGCGGCCACCGTTTCCGGAAGTGTCGGTCGCGGCGGCGGCGTGGCGGTCAGAATCTCCGCCGGCGGGTCGGTCGCCACGGGCAGCGGGCGGCTTGGCGGTAACTCCGGCGCGGGCCGGTGGAGCGCCAGGCTGTCGTCTGGAAGCTGCAGCGGCCACTGGCAGGCGACGCGAAGTTGATCACCGTCCTGCAAAATAGGCCCGCCAGATGGTCTGACGGGCCGCTTTCGCAACTTACAAATGGCAAGGGCTGAGAGGATCAGCGCGGCGCCAGCACCATCACCACCTGGCGGCCTTCGAAGCGGGCGTCCTGCTCGACCTTGGCGAAATCGGCGACGTCGGCCTTCACCTTGTCCAGCAGCTTGGTGCCGATTTCCTGATGCGCCATTTCACGGCCGCGATAACGAAGGGTGATCTTGACCTTATCCCCCTCCTCGAAGAACCGCTGCATCGCCCGCATCTTCACGTCATAATCGTGATCGTCGATCATCGGCCGCAGCTTGATCTCCTTGATCTCGACGACTTTCTGTTTCTTGCGGGCTTCGGCAGCTTTTTTCTGCGCCGAATATTTGAACTTCCCGTAGTCCATAATCTTGCAAACGGGAGGATTTGTATTGGGCGAAATCTCCACAAGATCCATGCCGGCGTCGAGAGCCATCTTGATGGCGGCGACTGTTTCGACGGTGCCGTGGTTCGTGCCGTTCTGATCGATCAGCTGAATGGTGGCGTTGCGGATTTCGTCATTGGTGCGCGGCCCGTCTTTGGTGGCAGCGGGCGGGGCTCTATTGGGACGGCGAATGGGTAAGTCTCCATGGTTGTGAACGAAGCCGATAGTCTGAAGCAATAAGGCGCAGCCGGCAAGCGAACTCGCGGCCGCATCCGCGAAAAGCATCAAATGCGAGGCATTTTGGTCACGTCCGACAATGCTGACCGGCACCGCACGTTCAGACCCCGTCCAGATAGAGGGCAAGCCTGCATCACGCAAGCGCTGCCACCGGACTTAAGCGGAAGCGCGTCCGTTGACGGATCGGTCGTGCTCACCCAAACAGCAATCAACCGGAGTAGTCAGGCATGAACAATCTCACGGCATCAACCTTTCCCCCCGCTTTCATCGAGATCGGAAACGGGACTGCGAAGCGCAAGATCGCGGTACGCGCCCGAACAGGCTCCGCGCCCGGGCTTTTTTGGCTGGGTGGCTTCAATTCCGACATGCAGGGCACCAAGGCCCTGGCGCTGGACGCATGGGCGGCAGAGCACGGGCGCGCCTGCGTCAGGTTCGACTATTCCGGCCACGGCGAATCCGGCGGCGCTTTCATCGAGGGCACGATCGGCCGCTGGCTTGAAGAAAGTGTCGCAGTGTTCGAACAGTTCTGTGCCGGTCCGCAAGTCGTGATCGGCTCGTCGATGGGCGGCTGGATGGCGCTGCTGCTGGCGCGCGAAATCGCGAGCCGCGAGCGCAGTCGCGCGTCATTGGCCGGGCTGATCCTGATCGCGCCGGCGCCGGACTTTACCGAACAATTGATGTGGAATTCGTTCTCGCCAGCAATCCAGGACGAGATCAGGACCAAAGGCGTGTGGCTGCGGCCGTCGCAATATGGCGAACCTTATCCGATCACGTACGCCCTGATCGAGGAGGGGCGGAATCATCTATTGCTTGGCAGTGCAATTGAGGTGGGCTGTCCGGTTCGCATTCTGCAAGGCGCGCAGGATCCCGACGTGCCCTGGCAGCATGCATTCGCGCTGGCGCATCGGTTGCCCAGCGACGACGTGGTGTTGACGATGATTCAGGATGGCGACCATCGCCTGTCGCGACCGCAAGACATTGCGCGGATCATCGCGGCGGTAGCGGAAGTCGGGCAATCGGAGGAAGCGCTGTGAACGCGGTTGCCGGAATCATGCTGGCGTAGAGGGCCGGACGGGAGGCATCGGTTTGCGCTGCGCCAGCGCGGCGACCGTGGATGTCCCGATCGCACCATGCTCGTCATAGAGAAAACACTCGCCGATGGCGATGCCGTCGGTAGCCTGGTGGTTCACTACTTCGAACCCGATCCACTCCTTCACCGGCAAACGGTGCAGATAAAGCGTGACATCACTGTTGATGTAGCCGAGGCCCTGGTCGCCGGCATTGGCGAATGGGCTGGCAAAGTCAGCGGCGACAGCGACCCGCACGAATGGCGTTAGCGGCGCGCCATCGACGAGATAGCGCACTTCGCTCATCCAGAGCCGTCGCGGGCCGAGTGTGCCCATCGCGCCGACGATCGGCCGGGTGGCCCACTTGCCGTGCATGCCAAGCCGTGGATCGGCCGGCGGTGGAATCTCTGACGGGGGAGGAACATTCCAGTTCGGCGGCGACCACACCTTGCCTGGCGGAGTTTCGGTTTTGCGCAGCAACTGACAGGAGGCGCGCGCCATCGCGACACCGGCACTGAAGAAATCCGCCTCGACCACCTTGATCCGCAGGCCATCGCGGACGAGCCGCGTCTTGACCTCGATCGGCGCCAGAGTCGGCAGCCGAAACATGTCCACCGTGAGCCGCGCTGGGACGAAATCGTCGCCACCATGGCGCTGCTCGATAGCGAAGGCCAGAAGGCCGATGATGACCCGGCCGTGCAGCGAGTTCGGGTCCCAGGGTCCGCGCGCGGCGTCGGTTGGAATAAATGCGTCGCGATCCCGGTTAAAAAACGGCTGATTTGTCATGGCTGCGGACCATGACGGAATTCGCGGCATCAAATCAAGCGCCGAACACGCAGACCATCATGCGCAACATCGCCATTCCCGGCGAACCGCCTCATCCGTTTCCTCATCGTGCGCTCGTGCAGCGCGGATGGAAAATTCTGCGCGGCCGATCAACCGGGATAGCGCCCACACCGCAGCTCCGCGGACCAGCGGGCTTTGGTCCTGGAGCAGTCGCTCGGCTTGCGTGACCAAGGATTTA